>CAZFPU010000031.1:0-14144 GCA_964521145.1 uncultured Methanosarcinales archaeon
GAACTGCTCTCCAATGTGCTTAGTTATTGGGTCCAAGTCATTGCACCAAACTACCACCCAATGAAACCATATATGATTTGTCAAAAACCAACGGTGAAACGACAGTGGCATGACAGTGGGTTTACATTGAGTGGTTTTTGAGCATGCTCGGAATTCCGCCCCAGTGTTCCCACAGCAAACCACCACTCAGAGGAATTGTGGAATTCCGACATTTTAGTAATCGACCTGGAGGTCTGGGATTTAAACCCCTAGTGCACTAAATACTCGTCGACAATCCCAAAGATTTCTTGACCAATGGATCGAATTGTATCAGATGCTTTTTGAGCTGGGTCACTGGATATAATGTCGATTCGAAATTATCATAAGAAATGGAATGCTCATTGAATAATGTCATCAGGTTGTTGTGTTCTGTCTGAAATGAGGAATAGTCGTTGTAAAGATGCAGTGATATTATCTCAGCATCGCCTGCAAGCATCAGATACGTCGAAGGGTCCGACTCGATATGCTTTCGTATGCTCTCCATTTTTTGCTTGTCATCGAAATCAAAGGTTACGTGATTTTGCACCGCAAGTTCTGAACGAAGCTTGAGCGGATCAGGAACGTTTGCTTCTGTTATTGATCCTCTCTCGATGAGTTTTCTTCTCACTTGCGAGATGCTTGGCCTTGCAAGGCCTGTCTGCGCTGCAATTTCTGAGTCATTAAGGTCCCCATATTTCACTAAAGCGTAGAATATCTGCTTCTCTTTTTTAGTGAATGATTCTATCTTTGGTTTTGGTTTTTTTGAGCCTGGCTGCGGCTCGAGTTCGAAAAGCAGCGATAAGTACCTGCTGAAGTTGAGGAATTTTGGGATCTGGCTCGTCTCGAAAGGGAAATAATGCACTTTGCTTTGCGCGATCACATCATTGGTCTTATAGGATGCGATGAGCGAATCCATCTGCTTTTTGAACTCGGTCAGATTCTTTGTCATCTGAATACAAAGAAGATTGTTTCCGCTTGCGATGAGATAGACGGATTCGGGAACCTGGTTGATATCCTCAATGAGCGAAGCCACTTCTTTCTGCAATTTAGCTGTTGGGTTTAGCCGAAATGAGACGGCGATTGCCATCTCGCAGCCAATTGAAGGGAAGTGAGGGATCTTATGGCTTGCGAAGTAATGCTCTCGCTTGAGCTTGTTCTTTATTGCTGTTACCGTAGACCTCTTTATCTTTAGAAGCTTGGAGAGCTGGATATCGTTGTATTCTGGAAATGAGACGATGCCTTCAAAGACCCTCTTCTCATTGTCATTGAGCGGGATCTTGCGTGTCAGCTGGATGACTTTTTCGGTGAGCGATTCTTTTTCCCTCTCGAGCTTGAAGATATCGCTTACATCCCTAAGGATGCAGCTGCTCGAAACCAGGTTTCCCTTGTCATTGAGCGCCACGTTGCAGTTGATGAGCACCGGCAGGATCTTGTTGTCTTTTGTCTTGATCTCAAGGGTCTTGTTGTTGATTGGCTTTTTCTTGTTGAGATTGTCAATAAGGCGCGAGTAGGTTTCGCCACTGCTTTCAGCGACAAATCTACCTAACGAACCATGCATGACTTCATTTTCCTGGGCGCCAACCATGTGCAGGAACGTGCTATTGGCATTCTGCACAACTCCTGCCGCATCAATAGTTAGGTATCCGTCCGGTGCGTTGTGATAGAGGTCCTTGAATTTGCGCTCAGATTCTATGAGCCGTTTTTCCATCTTATGGCGATAGAGTGCCATTTCGATCGTTGTGTGCAGATCGTGTTCGGCAAAGGGCTTCATGATATAACCAAATGGCTCGGTGATCTTTGCTCGCTCGATCGTCCGTGCGTCTCCATGCGCAGTGAGGTAGATTATAGGCACGCTTGATTCCGTTTGTATCTGCTCGGCCGCGCTGATCCCATCGACCTCTCCTTTGAGGCGTATATCCATAAGAATAAGATCAGGCGATAGCTCACGGGCCTTCTCGATTGCAAGCTCACCGCTATTAGCAGTTCCCGAAACCGAGTATCCAAGACCCCGAAGCGTATTCTGGATATCTTTTGATACAATGCTCTCATCTTCTACTACCAGAACTCGTGCGTACGTCATTTTTTCTTCACCGGCAGAGTTATCTTGAATCGCACATCATCTTTTGTGCCAAGCTCTATCTTGCCATCGAGTTGCTCGACGAGTGAGACGACAAGGCTCAACCCCAATGACTCTACCTTATTCAGATCAAGATCTGTTGGCTTTTCTCCGTTATTGGATACGGTGAGCGTATAACGGTGATTTGACCTGCTCATCACAACGCTTACTCTTCCTTCCCTGATCTTTTCAAAGCCATGTTCAAAAGCATTCGTGACCAGTTCATTGAGAATAAGCCCTAGGCTTGTTGCACTGTTCACATCCAAGAAGATCTCCTGGATGCCAACGTCCATGCGAATTACAGCAGTGCCGCTGACCATGGATCTTTGGATGTAAGTCGTCAGTGAGCGCGCATAATCTCCAAAATTAATTTGCGTCATGTCGCTTGATTGATAGAGTTTTTCATGCACGAGCGCCATTGCCTTGAGCCGATTCTGCAGGTCGCGAAGACCTGATTTATTCATTCCTTCCCTCGCGCCCAGATTGATAAGGCTTGAGATTATCTGCAGGTTGTTTTTCACTCGGTGATGGATCTCATTGAGCAAGACATCCTTTTCGCGCAGAGATCGAAGGAGCTGGTTGTTTACTTCAGAAAGCTCCTGCGTTCGCTCAAGCACATTTCTCTCAAGCTCTGTCTTTGATTCCTGCAAGACGCCTTCCGCTTCCTTCATGTCACTCAAATCTCTTGAATTTACGAGAATTCCTCCAATATCGTTGTTCATAAGATTGCGAAGCCTTGATTGCAATAGCCGATATGTCCCATCCTTATGGCGAAAGCGATAGTCCACGGTTGCCATCGAACCTTCTTTTGCGAGCACTTCAAGAAAAATACTGTAGACGCGTTCCCAATCTTCTGGGTGGATAAAATCAAAGATCTGCTTGCCCCCTATCTCGGCCTGCTCGTATCCAAGCATCCTTTTGACCGAGGGGCTTTTATAGCGGATTGTGCCATCCTCTTCAATAATAGTTATAGTATCGAGCGAATTTTCCACTATCTCGAAGAGGTGCCGAGCGCTGATACGTGTATCCTTTGGATCTTTTTGCATTACGAGTTTCACATGAATTACCTAAGCCCTGATTCTAATTATCCATCATTAAGTAATTTTGATATAAATACTTTTGGTATTTTGTAAATGAAAGGTTGATTTTGCATCAATTTGGTAGATTGGATGTTTTAAAGGTGTCAATAGGAGCGTATTTAGGTTAGGGGATGATATTTCTGGCTTTTTAGAAAATAATCGTCAGCAGCTTCAGGTCGAGCCTTGCGAATATTATTCAAAATATCTTCGATCAAGGAATATAACTCAAAAGCAAGATATCTAGGGACCGCCAGTGAATCGCGAGCAAACTCGCTTTGCTCGTTTGGGCACCTGCGGCGCATCCAATAGGGCAAAACAATGGGGCCGCCTAGATATCCTAGCTTTTTCAGTGTTTTTTTTGCGAAAAGAAATTGAAAGTGAAACCTTGTGTTCTTATTTACCCCTTCATTTATGTTAACAAAATTTTTCATAGAGAGCCACAAATTAAAAATTATTGATCTTGAGGGATTGATTGGTCATCTCGATGCTTCTTTGCCCATCCATGAAACCCATGGAGGCCCTGATCGCATCGATGTTTTCGATGACAACATCCGATTCCTGATGCACTGCCTGCAGATAAAATAGTTTTTTTCCAACGACGCCAATCCCCTCTTCCCAGATGCATATCTCGGGCATGTCCCCTTTGAGTCTTCCAAGGTCCTTTGCAAGCTCCATGATCTCTGCGGTCGATCGGACTTTTTCGAAATTGCGAACGACACGAACTCGTGTCGTATTCCTAAATAACACCAGGATGTCCTTGATGCTCGTTTCTTTTTTTAGGTCAACAATGATGCTGTGCATGTGCATAAGGGTCGTAGGCACGCTCATTGCCGTCGTGAAGATGTTGATATGAGGAAGGACTGTCTGCACGTCAGGACCATGGTGCGAGGGCAATTCCAGGACAGGAACAATAGCATTGATCGGGCCGTGGTGGATATCCCATGGATCAGCTGCTCTTCTTACCATGGTCGCATGTACATTTTCTATACCAAAAAGCTCATGGATCGGATTTAGTGTCCTGCAAAGAGCCGTTGTGTTACAGCTTACGACCCGCACGTATTTTTTTCCAACGGCCGCATCATAATTGCACTGCGCAACGAAACTCACGTCAGCAACCGCGGGTTTTTCCCCTCCCTGAAAGATCGCGCGCAATTTTTTTGGCTCATAGTACTGCACTTTATTTTGCGCGCCAATTTTTTTTGGAGTGCAGTCCACAACGATATCAACCTGATCTAGGAGGTTTTGCATGTCTCCTTCAATTGAGATACCATTCTGCTCAAAATCAGCTGCGCCTTCGCTTGAGAATATCTTGAAGCCCTTTCGCTTTGCTATCTCCGTTTTGTAGTTGTAAGAATGGGCCGTGACGCCAACGAGGTTCATATCCTTTTGGAGGGCTATCGCATCCGCTACTCTTTTGCCTATAGTTCCAAATCCAATGAGCCCTACCTGAATTGCCATGCTGCGAGTACCCGATGCATTATTTGCGTAGCCTTCTGCCTATAGACATTTGGTATATGAAGGTCTGGAAGCTATGCATGTCGTTGTTGCCGTGCCTATTTGTCTGCTAAGTCAGTACCGGCCAGGTCCACCAGATAAAAGCCGCCAATAAAATTGCTAGAAGCTGACATCTCCGCATCTAAGTATTTGATTTCCACCTGTTGTTGCACTATCATTCTTTCACCTCATTTGAAAAAATGGGGCTTAAGGAGCATGCGAGCGCATGTCTCCCCCACTGTCTCCCTGAATTTTATCAGTTTGACATCAACCCCTGCGTGTGTTTTGGTATTTAGATACGATTGGTGCATTTTTTTTATAAAAAGCTATGTCACTCGATTTTTGAACAGAGTTATGCAAATCCATAGAAAACCAGCAATTTGCTAGGGTAAAATGATTTGTTTAAAAACATATAAGCGATGATGATTAATCGACCGCCCCTTCTCATATCTTGGGTTTTTAAGAAAAAAGCAAGACATCCTTTGTTATGCAACCTTTCCCCATACGAGTATATTTTTTAGAGACAGTGGATACGAACCAAAGGAGTGAGAGGAGAAATGTAGCTTGGTAGCGTTTGAAATGATAGTTAGCGAGCTTACGGTCGAGCATGATAAGCTAGTATTCATCTACTGAGGGTTTTCGTCCTCTGCGTGCTCTTGGGAATTGGCGTTTTTTACTCCAGTTGTCTTTTGAACCAAAGCGGCCTCATCCGCCCGCCCCTCATTTTCCGAATACAGACTATTCTTCACGTACTCTCTCAAAATTTCAGAATCGTCAGCTATCATGTGCCCCATCCCGTTTTCATTGGGGGAATATCTTATTTAATTGTTTGGTATAGAGTGTATATAGATTTTAGCGATTTATGTAGTTGAAGGAGATTTATTAAAGATATGCAATCATTTCGAATTTTTTTAGAAAACAAAAAAAATCATTGGTAATAATGCATACATATTGGATTTGGA
The DNA here is from genome assembly GCA_964521145.1 of uncultured Methanosarcinales archaeon. Classification (GTDB taxonomy): domain Archaea; phylum Nanobdellota; class Nanobdellia; order Woesearchaeales; family GW2011-AR4; genus BS150m-G66. The sequence continues at coordinate 5,670 of CAZFPU010000031.1, forward strand.
ATCTTTGGGTCGTACCATTGCAATGGTTGCATCGTCACGTACCCAGTCGAAGAGAACAAAGCGGCTTTGCATTGATCACGGTACCAATAGCTGTGCTACCCAATGAGCCGTAATACAATATTTTGTGTTAAATTTTAATTAATGCGCAGGACCCAGCAAAACAGAAAAAAATAAAAACTCTTTATCCCAGAAAAAATTAAAAGTCAGTTCTCATTCTCAAAAAATAGTATCTGCTTGCCTTTTCCTGACTCGATGCGAGAGTAATTTCCTGAATGGATATTCGAAGGTGTTGGAGGCTGCGTCACTGGCTGGATCTGCGTGTAAACCACTCCTTTGGGAAGCCGCCCCATGTAGCGCAATCCCGATGTCTCCATGAGGTGCCCATCCTCATGATCAAGACCGCCAATGCGCGAGACGATATTCTCGTTAAGCATCATTGCGGCACTGATGGAACGTATCCTTTTTTGGTAGCCAGCATCTGGTCTCATGGGATCCATAGGATAAAGAAAATCGACATTCTTGACAAAAACAATTCTTTGAGTTCCTAGTCGTACTGCCGCATCAATTGTCATCGTATCCGATTGGTCTTGCGGAATGGTTGGGTTGTAAGGTCTCATGTTGTACATGATAGGTATCGTGTTTTCCAGATAGATATTTAGGTTATCTTTATCTCGCGGCAAATTGTCGTTGATCTCGGCGTTGATGCCTGCGCGCTTGAATGTATCGGCTAAAAATTCAGCGTTGACGCGATAAGAGAACGTAGGCAGTCTTCGTATCGCATCAGTTGCCTTCCTCTCAAAATCATCGCTAAGCCCATACAATCGCTTATATTCCAAGATTAGTTGCTCATTGTTTTGCCGAGCCAGCTTGAAATGATCCATGGATCTCCCCCCTCCAAGGAATATGATCACTCCACCAGCTTTTTGCAGCTCACCGTACGCTTCTATGTTTTTTTTAAGGATCGTATTGCGCTCCTCAACTCCCACTGTTTTTCCATCCCAGGCTCGTCCGTCGGCAAAGAGATCGAAGGCGCTTCCGCCCAGTTTTACGACAGTAAGGTCTTTAAGATCATATTGTTTTTGGGAGATAGTAGGTTCTTGGGAAGAGAGCGGCGCAGGATCCAAGCGATGCTGCAACCTATCTACTTGCCGATCCTGTAGCACTTGATTGATAAAAAGATAATCGGCTTGCTTAATTGGCTTTTCAAAAAACCCATCAATACCAGTATGCCGATAGAACGAGACAATATCGTTGGGATTCTGGGGCAAGCCATATCCTGAGCAGGCAAACCGAATGGTTTCGGGATATGCTCGCGCAATATCCATAAGCAATTGTGTTCCTGATTGCTCGAAGAGATTTGAGAAGGATTCTCGTCTGCGATTTGGATGTATGGCACTTAACAATGTCTCAGTGTAAGGGGCGGCGGGAATATCTTGTATCAATCTCCTTAGGGATTGTTCATCTCTCATAATGGCATCGTCAAGCGTGCGGCCAACAGATGGGCCTTCGTACTCACTGCCCAGATGCAGATCGCTTAGCACTACATCAGGATGCCACCACATTACCCTCGTGAACGCATCCTTGCGATTCGAGGCCACTTGAACCTGCGCAGAAGGTATATGCTGCTTAATTTTTTGTTCCATGTCCAGACGAATCATGTGTTCATCTTCTACAACTAATACTTTGACCATAGGTTTTGTTCACTAATACTAATTTAGAGTTGGAGGAATTAATTTATTGTTTTGTTTGTTTATTATTTATTTATGCTGTTTGTTATTGATTGAGATTGGCGGCATTGGGTTGGTATCATTGGGAAAAAGCCAATGTCATCCCCCTCAAAGCCGACGAAACCGACTTCCATTTATTGAACGCTTTTTTTCTTTTTAATAATGATCGAAATGCTGCCCATCCTCCAATCGGTTTATTTGTGCTCAGGTGCCTCGCTTAAAAGATCCAGCTTCATCGAAGCGAAATGATAGATGATATGCGTTGCTTCCGAGAGGTAATATACCGCAATGTGCTCATCTTTTGAGGGGGTTGATGATAATATCTTCATGATCTCTTTTCGGATCTCCTTGTTGAATTGATACGCGGTGTTTGCCTTCTCTTTTGTTGGCGAGTAAAAATATGAATATGAAAGCTCGTATTGCACCAATATGCGCTTGAAGAGCTCTTCGATACGCTCGCTTTTTTTCTTTGCGACGGCAAGCTCTGCCGCCAATCGCTTCAGTCCATCGCCAAGGTCTTCCGCGCTTTCGATGAGATAATACAGCACATGCCCTTTGTGCGTTGCTTCTCCATCGGTGAAATGGTCTTTTGACAATTGGCGCAGGCAAAAATACGCAAGCCGGTTTATCTCGAGATCTCGTCTGTAGAGGTGCTCGAGCGCCTTGTAGTCTGATTTGCGATAGGCCTCTTCGAGCGCATGCAGCATATATCTGAGTCCCAAAAAAAGCTTTCTTAGGCAGATCTCAAAATCAAGATCTATCCTCTTTGAGATCGATTGTATCACGCAAGACCTATCATTGTACTCCATGATTTCAAAACCAATGAGTTCCTTGACTTTGTCCTGTATGATCTTAAGAAGCGTAGGATCATTATGAGTTAGTATTAATTTGTCATATCCTTTCTGATATGACCTTGCAATGAGCCTATCAACAAGCCTAGGGTCAAGCCCAGAAACATCTTGGATCAACTCGTAGGTGTGCGGGCCTTGGTTCTGAGCGCTAACAATCAGGCGATCAGATTCCTCACGGATGTCTATCTCATCGCCTTTTTGCACGCCGTATTTCTGCGCCCATTTCAAGGGAAGCGAGATGCTCAGCGTACTGTTTCCCTGAAGCACAACTTTTCTTCGAATGCTACCACCCACCCACTAGCTGAAAAATAACTAGGTATTTCGACGGGGTTTTAAGTTTATATATTTTTTGGAGAAAGTATATAGAAAAACAGCACTGATTCGAGAAATCAAAAAGAAATGGTATTATTCACGCATTTGATTTTCTCTTTCGAAGAACCTGCTAGACTTTGGAACAAATGGGTTTTCAATCCCCATATTATCGGAAAGATCGGCAATGAATCTTTGGGCATACTTTTGGCCCGCTGGTGATAATTTTGGCACCGGATTATATCGCTTATCAAAACGCCCCTCCAGTATTCCTCCCTTATCAGCATTATAAGCCTGCAAACTTGCAAACCATGTCAATTTTGCGTAATCAAGCGCTAATTCCCATGTTTCTTTATCTCCAAGGTCGCGCGAACTCCATTTCTTAGAACTGAATTCCTTGAAATCTGAAGGTAATGGCCTCTTTTCTCCAAGGTCGGCCAGATAGCTTAACCTGTTCACCCCATTGTCGCCATAGAGTTCAAGCATCCTATCGTTACCTTTTCCATCAATGATAGCATATGCCTGAGCAGGTATTTGAGCCCCCGACATATCGACTAGCCGATTGAGTGAGCTTCGAAGTCCACTTCGTTGCCACTCTTCACCGTTTGAAAGATGTGTATAGGGAATACGTATGTGCATCATAGCCTTAAAATTTGAGATAGAATTAGGATCATCAGAAGATAGATTGCCTTTGGCGATCTCCTCGAGAGCATACTTGGCGGTTTTCACCATCGCAAAAGCATCAACGCCATGCCACATAAGCTGCATATCGATAGCCGGATGATTAAGATAACCTGGCTCATTGCCCTTGCTGGTCAGTGGATAGATTATTGCCATAGGAATAGATGCTTCTAGCTGATGGTAAGTATAGTGTGTGTAGGATTTGAGTCTTTAAAAATTTTGTGATTGAAAGCATGCAAAAGTTAATTAATCCATGGCTCTGATCAAATGCATGGAACTAGACCTCATACGACAAAAGATCGAAGATGCAATTGCAGGCTCCCATGCGACCGTTCTCGACCCAAGAAAAGATGGAAAACACCTCAAGGCAGTGGTTATTTTCAAAGGTTTTGAAGGAAAATCACTGTTAGAGCAGCATCGGATGGTTTTGAATGCAGTCAAGGACGATATTGGGAAGGATATGATCCATGCGTTATCGATTGAGACGAGAATTGAGTAGAATATAGTTTGATCCACTAACCAAAAAACCAATACGAACAACCCATTGCTTCGACGATCTCAAAACCCATAACGTCGATAAAAGAAAGCAAACATAATCTAGTCAGTTAATAAAATATGCTAACAAGACAATTAGGAAAGTAAAAATGCAGCCGCACACTGGCCCTGCAGCCCTTGAAAAAATAAAGCGGGACGCGGCTCATCAATGCGCGACATATTGGGAGCGCCTAAATAACTCGCTCAAGAAGCTGAAGGTTATAAATCTATCATCAAGACAACAATAAAATTTAAAACAATAAACAAACACTTCGTCAATATGAACCCGCAAACAAAAAAACGAATCGAAGAATTGATCAACTCAAAAAAAGTATTCCTTTTCATGAAAGGAAGCCCGCTGTTTCCCGCCTGCGGTTTCTCATCTAGAGTTGTGCATGTCTTAAAAAAAATGAATGCTGATTTTGGCTCATTCAATATCCTAGAGGATGAGGAGATTAGGCAAGGCATTAAGGAATATGCAAATTGGCCAACAATCCCGCAACTCTACATTGATGGAGAATTTGTCGGCGGCTGCGATATCGTCGAATCGATGGCGCAGAGCGGGGATTTGCAGAAAAAACTCAGCGCATGAAATATTCGGCGTGCGTTATTCTAAGGGCGGGTTCTGCCTTCTTATAGACCTGCAGCGTGTCATTGATGAATTGCATGCTTTGCGAGACAAAATGGGGAAAGTCTCCTTCTTTTAGAGAGCTTCGAAGCATCGGATTGTACATGGTGAAGTGCCTTCCGAGCGATTCATGGAGCAGGTCATTTTTGATTATGTTTTCCCCTACGCAAAAGCGCAGGATGCCAGATGCATTCTCAATTCCCATTCTGTAGTCGAGCGAGTTATTGAGCGAGCCTTTGATCTCCATAAGGACCTCATTTGACCCTATATCGAGATTGCGAGTTCCTGTTGGAATAAGATAGGGTGATCTTGCGATTATCTTGAATTTTGGTCGTATATTTCCTGTTGAAGAATATTTTCCTGCGTTGTTGTTAGGGGTTCGCAGGTGAGAATACGTGGTTTGCCGATGCTCATTCTTGATGAGACCCAGTAAATAAGAAGAAAGTTCGCGGTATTGGTCGCTGGATGCGACGGCCATGAAAGGGGCTTTTGATTGAGGAGGTTTATAATGGTTGTGGCAAAGAGATCTGACAAGCAGTAGCTAAGTTGCATCTGCATTTAGCTTCTTTTAGACAAACGGCTGAGAAGGCATTCGCATAGAAACTTTGTACCAATGCAGCGTGTCATTGATGGTCATCATGCTTTTCTGGATAAAATAGTGAAAATCCCCTTCTTGCAATGCATCATTGAGAATCGGCTTATTCATACGGAAATTTGAGGTTAACGATTCATAGAGCTCCTGGTTTCCAGAGATGTTTGAACCACTGCATAATCTCAATAATCCCTTCCCGGGCAATACACCCAAGCGATAGTCAAGAGAATCCACAAGGGGCTTTTTTACTTCAATAATAATTTCGTTGGCGCCCAGATCTAGGTTGCGCATATTCGTCCTTAAAAGATAAGGAGAGCGGGCAAACACCTTGAATTTTGGTCGAAGTTCAGAAAGGCCTGCTTGTTTACCCGCATTATTACTTGGTTTTCTTAGATGCCGATAGGTAGCGCTATCATACTCGTTCTTGACGAGTTGCAAGAAATATGCAGATAACGCATAGTATTGATCACTAAAGTCCTTGGGCATACGCAACGCATTTGTACTGAGTTTATAATTATTGCTTTAAAAACAAACCTGCTTCCATGGAAATCTTTCTTTATAGAGTCGGCAATGGATGGAAATGTCAAAATTCCAATTGAGCCCATGGGCGATTGATTGAGGGTTACTTGAATGGAATTCCGAGCATGCTCAAAAACTGCGGTTTTTGAGAAGTACCAACAGAACAAAAACCAATGGACTGTCCACACTTATTGACGCAAAGCAAAAAAAAGAGTGAAACATTTCCCTATGAGCCACATCTTTCACAAACTTTATTAATCAGTTCTCAAAAGATAGAGTTAGTTACGCATTCTTTAAAAAGCCCCTAAAATAGAAATATTTATAAACCTCCTCAAAATCCTTAAAATGATGCAGCACAATCTTTCTTTACAGAACGGACTATAATTCATCTTGTAGCCTTGCTTATAAAGAGAGATATTGCTGTCATGACCTGCCCAGGTAGTGTAGCCTGGCACAGCTATACGCTGCAGTAACTATCATGCAGCCCTGTCACGGCTGCGACCCGGGTTCAAAATAGCATGATGAAAGTCGTGCTCTGAAAGTCCCGGCCTGGGCGTTCATTTTCATAGGGGGTCTATGAAAGCACATTCGTGGGCCGGTAGCTCAGCCTGGCACTCCAAGAGCAGGAGTAGAGCACCTCACTTTTAATGAGGTGGTCGCGAGTTCGAACTAGCTGCCAAAAAAAGGGTGGTTTGCGCAAGTCTCGTCCGGCCCGCTTCCTGTCAAAAAACACCAGTGAAACATTAGTGGCATGATACGTTGGCTCCAAAGAGAGTGGTTTTTGAACACGTTCGGAATTCACCGAAATATTCGCAAAAAAAATCACGGCACAGGGGGTCAATAGAATTCCGACATGTCAAATATTTTCCAGAGGTATGGTAGTATGGCAAAAATAAAATTCCAAGTTGAAAAGCATAGCCTTATCCCCAAACATTCTAAGCTTAGCGATAAGGCAAAAGAAGAGCTTCTCAAGCAATATAAAATCACGCTAAAAGATCTTCCGCGCATCTTCAAGTCCGATGCTGCTATTCAATCCCTTGACCTAAGGCAAGGAGACATCATCAAGATCACAAGAAAAAGCATGACGGCAGGAGAATCTATCTTCTATCGGGTGGTAATCGATGTATAAGTATGGAAAGACCTTAATCCAAAAGTACTTTGATGAGCAAAGTTTTGTCAATTCTGACATTGAGAGCTTCAATGATTTCATGGAACGCGAGCTCAACATAATTCTCGAAGAGAACAAGGAGATCGTTCCAACCATCATCCCCCATAATGTCGATGATTTTCGAATTAAACTAGACAAGATCTGGTCAGTAAAGCCTGAAATAACTGAGGCTGATGGTAGTAAGAGAAATATTTTCCCTGCAGAAGCAAGACTAAGAAAACTTACCTATTCTGCTCCAACATTTATTGAAGTTTCAGCGCATATCAATGGCGTTCAGCGAGAGAGCTTTGTTACGCAAGTGGGAAATGTCCCCATCATGCTCAAATCCAAGTGGTGTCATCTGCACAAGATGAGCCGCCAGGAGCTAATGGAAAAGGGAGAGGATCCTGACGAGCCAGGCGGTTATTTCATAATCAATGGGACAGAGAAAGTTTTAATCACCGTTGAGGATCTGGCCGCGAACAAGTTCTTGGTCGAGCAGGAATCGACATCAGGGAAGTTCATTGGAAAGATGTTTTCTGAGCAAGGCTCATTCAAGATCCCGCACACTGTCGAGAAGCTAAAGGATGGCCTATTCTATCTCACGTTTACGAGAGTAAAAAGAATTCCAGTCGTCGTTATCCTAAAGGCGCTAGGCATGCTTAAGGATGAAGAGATCACCAGATATATCTCACAAGATGAGCAATTCGACGAAATAATCCTCAATCTTATTGAATTCGCCGCGATCAAGACAGAAGATGACGCTTTGGATTATATCGCAAAGAAGATCGGCATAACACAAAGCAAGGAAGTTCGAGTCGAGAGAATGGTCGAGATCCTTGACAAGTATCTTTTGCCCCATATCGGCATTCGAAAGGAAGATAGGATCTACAAAGCATACAATATCTGCAAACTGCTCAAGAGATACATCAAGGTATCAAGAGGAGACATCGCCGTTGATGATAAGGATCATTACATGAACAAACGGCTCAAGCTCGCTGGAGACCTTCTTGGTGATCTGCTTCGATTGAACCTAAAGGTATTAATTGGAGATCTGCTTTATAATTTCCAGAGAATCGTCAAGCGAGGGAAATTTCCTTCTATCAAGGTCATCATTCGAGACAAGCTTCTGACGCAGCGGATTTATTCTGCCATGGCAACCGGAACCTGGGCTGCCGGAAGAAAAGGTATCAGCCAGAGAATTCAGCGGCTTAATTATCTTGAAACACTTTCGCATCTACAGCGGGTTGTAAGCCCATTAAGCGCATCGCAGGAAAATTTCGAAGCGCGGGAATTGCACAGCACGCATCTTGGAAGGTTATGTCCAATCGAGACGCCAGAAGGAACAAACATTGGCCTAAGAAAAAATTTGTCGATGCTTTGCACCATTTCAGCGGATTCCAACGAAGACGACATCTTAAAGCAGCTAAAAAATATGGGGTTGAAAAGCATACAATGACTGAAGTTTTTTTAAACCGGAAATTCGC
>CAZFPU010000032.1:0-12009 GCA_964521145.1 uncultured Methanosarcinales archaeon
TGTGCATCGTTTGAAATGGTTTTCCCTATACTCCTCGTAGGGTTCTGCAGAGCCTTCAATACAAAAGGTTGAACGTCGTGCGTGTATGCCATAAAAGCCCCTCACATCCTTGCTCACTTTGAATGTACTTTTGAATGAATGCTGGCCAAGAAAAGATGATGCCGAACCGCGAATCTTAAAAGTTGAATGCACTGAATGATCTGCGCAATAACCCCCTACATCTCCCTCGATCTGAAATAAGCTATACTTCGCACCAGCACCTACATGCTCTCCGTAGGTACCTTTCAGATCAAATGCGCAATGCTCCGATTCAATTCCAAAAGATTGTGCATCAGCTATGGCAGACACTTTGCAATACTTTGCCCTTCGAAAAGGAGAACGAAGGTTTATCGGTGTATACATCGTACATAGTAGTGGGTTGTCTTTTGTCCCCTCCAAACCAAACCCCAGAAAGAAAGCTCGTTCTCCCTTCAAATCAAGAAAAAAATTATTATGGCCGCTATTGTAAGATTCTTGCAAAAGCCTGGTAAGAAGCATGCCATCATAAACATCCTTATTAAAGGGTGGAAGTTTAATTGGATCAGCGATTTTAATTTCAGAAAGTCTTTGCTGCAATTGCTCTATTAGCGGCGCAGATAGAATTTCAAGCTCCAATCCATTAATTTGCCTCTTAAAAAACTCGAGATGGTCAATTTGCGATGCCCCTCTAGGTCCGAGATGATCATCAAGCAGTTGCATGTAAGCCTCAAGATTTTTTTCGATGCGAGGATCACTATCAATCTCAATTTTCTCTGTGTTTTGCGATTTCTTGCCAACTCCTTTCTTTGCGAAAGGATCCACAACCATTGCCAAGCTCATTGTGCCAGATACACCCTATTCAATCGCAATAAACCAAGCCATCCGATCTGCTCTTTTATCGCCTGATATGTTTTTGGATTCGAAGTGTGGAATTGTGCAAGATAGAATTTGTTCTCTTTTTTATTTTCTACATTCCCCTCTAAGAAGAATTCGCACTGCTTTGAGTTGTTTGCATAAAAAGAGTCCACATCTCCAGATACCAAAAACTTGCTCCTCTTTGCAGAGCTTCCAAGAAAGCTGCCAGCATTGCCCATTATTTCAAAGTGGCAATCCTCAGCACTCTCGCCTGCTGACTTGGCATCTCCAATTGCCTTGAAATAAGAGTGCTTTGCCCCATTTCCGACGCAATAACCAGGATCGCCTTCAATAATGAATTTTGAAAATTGCACGTAGTTTCCTGCATCGCTTGATTTTCCCCCGATATGGGCTTCGCAGTATACTGCATTCTTGAAGCTTTTTATGTTGAAGTCACTATGTAAACGAATTCGCAGCGCTCTTTCTTTGGTTCCTTTGATCCCATATCCGAAATGTCTCGTTCGTCTATACGAATCAAAAGAAAAATCATTATGGCCGGCATCATACGATCCTTGGATAAGATAGCCCATGAGCACCCCATCAAGCGCAGTCTTATTCTGATACACCGCCCAATTGCGTTTCGATACTTTTTGTTCTTCAATTATCATAAAGAACCTGCGCAATTGCCCAGGAGATAAGACTTCCATCTCCAATTTTGAGATTTGAGAATAGTAAGAATTCGAGTAGTCATATATGTGTTCAAATTCACTTGGGTCCCAGAAATTTTGCAGAAATTGCGTGTACGTTTCAAGGTTTTTTTTAATTTTATCGTCTTTCTCTACTACAATAGCTGCCTGTGATTGAGCGTGCTTTCCTTGCGCCTTTCTAGTCAAAGGATCTAAGGCCATTGAGATGTTCATTTAATTAGCCTCACTGAATTCAGATGCAGATATTTTTGCAACCCAAAATTTCTATTCAGACTTTTATAGGTCCTCTCATCAGATGTCAAGAACGTGCAATAGCTAGGATATCCTGTTTTTGAATTAATTATCCTTGGATAGGAAACGCTCTGGTTGATTTTGAAGGTGCACCCGTATGCTCGTGATGCGAATGTAGTATCTAAAGTGCCACCAATTTCAAGATAGCTATGTTTCGCATCGCTGGCGCAATGTGAACCCGCATCAGAATATATTTTCACCGAGCAATTATCTATCTTCTTAAAAGAAAAATCTCCGATAGGGCCCTGTACGCTAAGATCGATGTATGATGAATTATCTCCGATGAAATTGCCAACAGACCCGTAGATGGTGAGCTTCATCCTATTGGATTTACTGCCCTTCAGATTTTTTGCAAACATATCCACTCTGCTATCTCCCATCTCAAAAATGAAATCATTGTAGCCAAAGTTATACGATTCCTGGATGAGAGAATTGATCAGTGTGCTAGCCGCAGGCTCCATGTTATTCTCATGAATAAGGGAAAGGAGCACGACTTGGATCTGTGTCGGATGCAGTGCGGTTATGCCTTTTTTGCTAAGGTTGACATGATTGTCTTTTGCATAGCTTTCAAGCACTTTTGCAACAAGAGGATCATCGGAAGATACTTGCTTTAGTGGCTCTGCATCTTTTCCTTGTCCTTTCCCCTCGAATGGGTCAATAGCCATGGCTGTCGCTTTCATCGTCTCACCAACAGGATTTGATTCTTGTTTTCCCGATAATCTCCCAGATCCTTGGCTGCCTTAAGATACGACTCCACTTTTCCAAACCTGAATACGCATTCTCTTGGGTAATCGGTATGGAACTGCTGCTTCATAGAGCCGATATCCCCTTGAATAAGGATGCGATTTCCCCTAGAATGCTTACCAAGGTATCTGCCTATGCTGCCTTCTATCTCAAATCGGTTATAGTGGCAGGCGTTTGCACAATGGTCCTGTGCGTTTCCATACAACCTAAAAAAACAATCACCTGACTCAGCTCCAAAAGATATGCCGGCATTTCCATGCACTTTCGCATCAAGATATTCCGCGCACCGGGCAAAATGATTCCCTACGTTGCCATGCACGCTTAAGGATATCCTATTCTCTTTGGATCCCCAAAGCAGATCGCCAAGGCCATCTAAGGCGTGATCAGATGTGTCCAGATGGAAGCCATTGTGGCCATGCTTGTAGGATTCCTTGATGAGTCTTGTTATGAAAAGCCCGGCGTGTTTTGTATAGTAGTCATTTTCTAAAATGTAGCGGGCAGTAAGGTTTAATTGCTGTGGGTCTAGATTTGGAAAATCGAAATTGTCCTCACCTTTGATCTTAACAAGATTTCCGGCAACTGGAAGGTGGCGCATAATTTCATAAAGATCTATTGCGGCGTTGATTGCAGGATCATGTGTATTGCCGCTTGCCTTTACTTTCTCGGTTTTTTTACCCCAAAGCTTGCCCTTGAAAGGATCAACTGCCATAGCGCTTAACATGATTCCTCCATGATACTCTCTCCCAGAAAGGTATGTTCTTTCGAAGCGTCTGATATGCCTGCTCATTTACCCCATAGAATATGCAGCCATACGCCTTGCTAGATTCAAAATTGTCGGCAACCTTATGTAATACTATCTTGCTTTTGTATGCCCGTGATAGCACCTTTATATTCTGATCTCCTTCAACAGAAAAAAAGCAGTGCTCGCTCTCAGACCCGAATGCGACTCCAGATCCGCCATGGACATACGCATCTAAGTACTTGGCCTTATTTGCAAAATTGAACCCGACATCGCCATGGACAGCTAAGCGCAAATGGTTTTTTTCATGCCCTTTAAGATCCGAAGCGAGATAGCTATAGACAAAATCGTTGGTCGTCAGGGTAAAATCGTTGTTTCCCGCATCATATGATTTTTGGATAAGATTGTTTAGAAAATTCGCCAGACTTTCATTTAGTATGTCGTTTCTGTCTTTTGATTTAAAATTAGGCAGATAAGTATTGACCAAGTCAATCTGATTCGCAGTCAGCACAGGCAATGAATGCTTGCTTGCAAGATGCACGAACATGTCGAGTGTTTTTGCAATCAAGGGGTCTGTTCCAGTGACCACTGTGTTTATTGGCTGCGCCCTCCTGCCCTTGTATTTGCCTTTGAGTGGATCGATGGCCATCTGCGCTATTGTCATATCAGTTGCACCGAATTCCCATATCTGCAATTGCCAAGCTTAAATTCCCGCTCAAGCTGTTGCGCGGTGTCCCTATTTCTCGTCAAGAATGCGCAGGAGCGCGGATAAAGATTGGTATTGCTTTCCAAGAATGGATCATCTCGAAGCGAGTTGAGTTCGAACGTGCACGATCTGGCCATTATTCCAAAAGGCGTTTGCACTGAACCGTTGATCTCTATATAGCTGTTGAACGCGTTGTGAGCGCAGGCCTTGCCAATATCATGACCAATGCGTATCGAACAATGTTCGACATTTTCATAAAGATTGATACCAGCGCTCCCTTCTATCCTTGTATCCATGTATTTTGATTGATAACCAAAAAAAATGCCTGCCGATCCAAGTACACGTACCTGCATTTTTCTTTTCGAGGTTCCTTCGAGATATTGGCATAAGTTATCAAATGGAAAATCTCCAGTATCGAGGATAAATCCATTATAGCCATTGTTGAATGAAGTTTGCATGAGCCTGTTCATCAAGTGGCTGGAATCGAATTCCATTTTCTTTCCAATGAATTTCTGGAAGATAGTCTGTATCTGATAAGGGGTTAAGATAGGCAAGTTGTCTGTATGCCCTAGCTTAGGATCTTTATTGAAATCCATCAAAACTCTATCGACAAGATCATCCTTCGGGTCGATATCAAGGGTCGATTGTGATCTCCTTTCGAATTTTTTCCCTTTGAAAGGATCGATTGCCATGTCGAGCATTGTCATCGTGCTCGCTCCACCTTATTGCGGTATTTCCACATCCCTTTGTAACCAAGTGTCGCAAAGATGTGCGAATAGGTTTTAGCATCATGCGCTATAAACCCGCAATCCTTTGGCATGTCACTATTCTTTTTATTGTCCTGAAACCACATAAAGCCACAGCCATTCATGAATTCGAATGTAGTTCTCTGGGAATATTGGGCGAAATAATCGCCTACTTTGCCCTGCACCACGATTTTAGAATCCCAAGTGCCATAGCCCATGCTCATATCACTATCGCCTTCAATTCTGAATATGGAATTTTTTGCTCGATGCGGTGAATCCCTGCCAACGTTTCCAAGTACAGTGACATCAAGATAGCGGGAAAGATCGCCAAGATAGTCTCCCCCATTGCCATGAATGTGTATCTTCATGAGCCGATCTTTAGTTCCTGTAATCTCCTTCAAGGCCATGAAGGGGTTAAAATCGCCGGTGCTAAGAATGAATCCATTATAGCTTTGATCATATGATCTTTGGATAAGGCCGTTTACATAACTGACCAATGCCAATCTATGCTTATCTGGATCGCTACTCTTAGAAGTTATCAGAGTCTGCAAGACAAGATCGATCTGATTGGGGTTGAGTATAGCGAGTTTCTCAAGAGGAAAACCAAACTTTGATGATTTGTCTTTATCCTCTTCAAACATCCTAAGCGCTTCTTGCAGTTCAGGAGATTCAGATTCTATTCTTGAGACCAAATCAGATTGTTTTGATGATACTTTCCCTTTGAACGGGTCGAGTGCCATATCTATAAACGTCATTGTACTAATATCACCTTATTGCCTTGCCAATAGTTTCCGATCCTGCCATATTCTGAAGTAAGTTTTGTTGATAGCATCTCGAAAGTGCTTTCCTGGCTTGTGTAGAATTTGCATCCCTCTATGTTGTTTGCGCTAAAATTTTTTAAGAGTTCGACCCTGAAATTGCATTTGTAAGTTCTTTGGCCCAAAGCGTTTCCCGAGCGTTCAACTTTCGCATCAAGATGCGAGCAATCATTTCCAAAATAATCCCCCGCTCTTGCGTACACTTCCACATAGATCGGCCTTTTTTTCGAGCCGCCAAGATTGGTGCACAGATAGGGCAGCGACATGTCCTCGAGCCAGATTGAAATCTTCGTAGTTCCAAGTTTAAAATGGTTAAACCCTTCATCATATGATTGCTGCATCAATCTAGAAATAAATCTGCCAATGTTGAAAAATCCCTTTGTATCATATTTCCTATGTTCAATGATATCATCGAGCACGAATTCAATTTGATTTGGATTCAAAACAGGGATTTTCGGCTCTCCAAAGAGATAACGGTTGCCATAATCTGATTCCCAGGCATGTATAACTTCCACCAACCGGTCAGTCTTATCGATTGGGTGAATAGTCTGCGCCTGTTTTGATTCTGCTTTTCCTTTGAGAGGATCTAGGGCCATAGTCGCGATTGTCATTTTTGCAACACCACTCTGTTCAAATACACTGCCCGAATGAAAAACGGAATGTTGCGCCTGAGATTTTTATAGGTGCTCTCATCTTTTGCATAAAAAGCTGAACTAAACGGGCCTCCCCAATTAAATTCTTTGGTAAGTCCTTCTAAAGTCATCGTGCATTTTCGTGCGCTATAGAGGCATAGTGATCCGGGATCTCCATTGATGGAAAAAGAGGAGCCCTTTGCATGCGAACCAAACTGGGTGTTCGAGTTGCCTATAACGGAAGCTTCTACATAGGATGCATTGAGCGCAAAATACCAGTCCAGTTGTCCAATGACGCTAAAGCGAAGCCTGTTTTTTTTAGTGCCCTTTAAACCACTTCCAAGATGACTATACGCCTGATTGCCCGTTTGTATCTCAAAATCATTGTTGCCAGCATCATATGATTTTTGCATAAGCGCCGTCAAAAAAAGACTTGCAAGCCTATCTGCATACATCCTATTCCTGAATAAGGGCTCTATGTCATTGGCATACTCATTTATGATGCTTATTTGTACAGGGGAAAGGATTGGAACTTTATGTGCAAGATCCTTAGTTTCATCCACCGCTCTAAGATCCCTATGCGTACGGTATATTTTTTTTGTCTGCTCGATCAAAGGATCGTTTTCAGTTTTTGCACTAATTACTTTCTCCGCTCCCTTTCCATGCTTGTTCTTCTGAAACGGATCAAACGTCATTGTCAAATCCATGGTTTCACTCCTTAGTCAATCTGATTTTATTGAAATATCCTATTGGGCCGAACTCTTGCCAGATAGCTTCGTAGCTTTTTAGATCCTTAACCTCAATGGAACACCCAAAGATATAACTTTGATCAAATACTGAGCGTCTATGGTGTTGCATTACTCCAAATGTTTGCGCGCTAAATCGTGAAAACCAAGCGTGCATGCCCCAGCCCCTTTCTATTTTTCCACTCGCATGAACAGCAGTGTTGAATGAACCTGAAGCGCAGTTGTCTTGTGCATTCCCATCGATGTAAAATCGGGAATATTTTGAGGCATAAGCAAAGTCCGTCCACACATCCCCCTCCACCCTACAATCTATGTGCTGAGACCATCCTAAGGATTGATAGCCAACTGTGCCTTCTATACGAAGCTGGAGTCTATTTTCTTTAGTTCCTTCCAAGCAAACGCATAGACTTCCAATCTTTACCGCATCCGTATTCAAAATGAAATTATTGTAACCAGTGTTATAAGAACCCTGCACAAGATTGGATATGAAGACGCCAGCCCTATGATCAAGATACGGACCTTCTCGACTTTCGAGCGGTTTTTGCACCATGCGATGCACGGCAACCTGTATTTGGCTGGGCGTTAAAACGTCCTTTATTTCCACGTTTGAATAATTATAGACATCATCTTGAAATTGCTCCAATATCTTATCAACAAGCGGGTCTTTTATTTCAAAGGGTTTGAATGATTGCGCTTGCTTTCCGGGATTTTTTGAATTAAAAGGATCGAGTGCGATCACCGCTATACTCATCGAAGCACCTCCACTCTGTTTCCAAGGATATATCTTCCTCCAAAGCCAAATTCTTTTTTCATCCGCTGCCGTATCTCATCGCTTGAAACATAATAGCGGTTTCCAAAACCACCGCCCTCTAAATTTTTTCCAACGTTGCCGTGCATTCGAAATTTTGATTTCCAGGCAAGGTTCCCAGGAAGGTCTCCCGTATTGCCATATATTGTAAAATCGCATTTTGAAGATCGATAGCCACAGTCCTCACCCACGTTGCCATGGATGATGAATGTGCTTTTTTTTGATTCACGACCAAATTCCCTATCGGCATTCCCGTGGACTTCTATTGAAGAATTTTTGATCGGATAGCACGAAATTGAAACTGATCCGTGGATATGGACTTTTACATTTTCAAGCTGAGAAAATGATGAGTAAAAGGACTTCCCCCCAACGGTTAACACCAGCGGACGATCTTGCGTGCCACTAAGCCCTTCACCAAGGTCAGAACATCCATTTTCTCCAAAATTCGAATAAAAATTATTGTTTCCATGGTTATAGGAATCTTGTATTAGTTTTGTAAGGGTAGGTTCTGCCATTTTCCTAAAGAATGGTCGTTTAAAGTATACATATATATTCGGATCAGTATCTGCTCTCGATAGCAAAACACCGTAAAATTGTTCAATTGCCTTTGGCTTCAGAACTTCAAAAGGTATGGAAGAAACCGCTTGTAAAATCGCTTTTTCTCTATCATAATCTGATTCGTATGCAGAATATGGGTGGGTTAATGACGCAGTTTGATGATGAAAATATCTAACTAGCAGATCCAGATTCCTTTCTATCTTTTTTCTAGTTTCAGTATCAGGCAAGGCATCCACTGAATTGACTGATTGCGAAGCTTTACCTCTTTGTCTTCCTGCAAAAGGATCAAGAGCCATTTCCGTTATCATCTAATCAGCTCCACTCTATTCAATTTCTCCTGGCCATTCCACGAATAGAGCCAGCTTCTAAGCTGTTTGTACATTTTTTTGTCATCAGTTCGAAAGACACATTCTAAAGGTTCCATATTATGCGGATCTTTCAAACCACGCTTTGGAATGCTGCCATGTAGATTAAACTCGCAGTTCATTGCACTCCCAGCGACATGTATTCCCATGTTGCCTTGCACCGTATATGATGTTCTGTTAGAGCCAGTAGCGCATCTTATGCCAATATCCTTCTCAACAAAAAAGGAACAGTATTGCGATCCTGAACCGAGATTGTATTCCGTGGATCCTAGGACCTTAGCATCAAGATGACTGCTTTTATAGCCAAAATAATCGCCAACATTTCCTTCTACACGAAGATTTAACTTACGTTCATGAGTCCCTTCCAATCTGCCGATGAAATCAAAGAGAAAATCGCCTGTATTCAAAGTAAATCCATTATTGCCCGCATTGTATGATGTTTGAATGAGCTGGGATGCGAATCTGCCCAAAGAAGGGATAGCAAGTTTATCTTGCATGCATTTTTGGAACGCAACCTGGATTTGTTTTGGTGAAAGCGCAGGAACCAGGTGAGGCAAGGGATAGCGTGCCATGCTTATGCCATCTGTAGTGTATAATCTCAAAGTTTCTTCAATCAAAGGATCACTGTCTGCGATCTGCGCTATCCTCTGTGCCCTGGCTACTGTTTTTTTATCCTTAAATGGGTCCAAAACCATATCAAGATGCATCATTTGATCAGCTCCAGCTTATTGCCGTATCTGGTCATTCCATTCCATGCATTAAGCCAAAATTCCAATTCATCGTATGTCTTGCCTCCAACACACCTAAACGTGCAATTATGTATTTCACTTTTTGGCATCCACAGCATGTCGCGCCCAGTCATCTTAGAATGGAAGGTAAATTCAGAGTTTGTTGTCGCATGGGCAAAGTATTCTCCAAATCCTTTGAGAACAGAATACATACATGAGTCTGATTGGCTGCCGCAAAAGAGCTCGGTTCTTTTTGCTTGGTAGGAAGATTTGTAAGATTCTTGCCCAAAACCATTTGCGGCGCTGCCCGATATGCTTACATCAACATACTTGCTTTGATATCCAAAACTTGTCCCCACATTACCATGCACGGTTATGCTCATCCTGCGTTTAGACCTTGCCTTAAAATGCCCCACATCAGGAATTTGCGTATCATAGGTATCTAAAACAAAATTAGTATTGCCTGCATCATACGATTTTTGAATAAGCCTTGAAATCAATGCTGCCAGGTCTGATGCTTCAGCATGTTCTTCCAATCCAAGGGCAATGCATTTTGATAATACAAGGTTGATTTGTAGTGGGTTCAGTAGAGGAAGGCGAGTATCATGCATGTCCAATTCCAGATTTTTGTAGAGGTTAACTACTCTTTCAACCAAGTGATCGTCCTCTGTCTTTATTTCTCGAATTGTTTGCGCGGCTTTCCCTGCATTTCTGCCTGCAAAAGGATCAAAAGCCATAGAAACGTTCATGCCCGGCCCCCAGTATCGACGAAAATCACTTTGATGTGCTCCAACATTTTTCGCTCTCTATTGTTTTGTTTCTCAAAAAGATACATGCCGGTGCACTCATACGCTTCCTTGTTTTCAAAAAAGAGCGCGCAGTTTGTTGGTGGATTTTGCCAGTCAAACGAAAGCACGTAACCGTGCAAATAAAATTTAGAATTTTTGGCCCCAGAAGCTATAAGATCTCCTGAGCTGCCTTTTACTTTGAATATGGATGATTGCGAATCAGATCCGACAAAACCAGGAGCTGACCCATGCAGGTGGAACAAGGAATCTTTGGAATAATCACCTAAGAAGTGGCCAGCATCTCCACATATTGTTACGTCAATGTATTGGCTATAATGCCCAACCCTATCCCTAACATTTCCATGAATAGTGATGGCTATTTTTTTCTCTGGCTGCCCTTGTAAGTAGGATGTAAGGAATCGTATCGGCTCATCATTTAAAATAAGCGTGAACTCATTGTAGCCTGCCTTATATGATTGCTGAATTGTTCTGCTGATAAAAAAACCTGCATAATGCTTGAGGTTAGCTTCAAGTTGTGATATCAAGTATGCTGCATTAGTTATCTGGGCAGGAGTTAGTAAAGTCAAATTCGAAGTTTCCAGGTGATATCTAATGGCTTCATGACGCTCCCTTGGAGATCCCGGGAAATTTTTGCATTTTTCAATATAGATTGCATATTCTTGCAGGACTGCATCCACTAAAGGATCTTTTTGAAATTCAATAGACGCAATCTGCTGCGCTAGTTTACCTTCTTCCTTTTTCCCTCTAAATGGGTCCAGCGCCATTTGCGTAATCATCGATATCTAACTCCGACCTGATCTGACTTTGCCATATTCTTTGCCTGGCCGATTATAATAGAAGAGATATCCTTATCGCTATCCACTGGTATGATATTTGTGTTCTTAAGTCCCATTGCCCTTGCTTCACTCACAAATCTTGCGTTATTTACTACGATAATCGTGTGCCTTGTATATTGCGCCGTTCCGTTGAAATAATCGATGACCTTATCAAGATTGTAGATGCCACCATCGGTAAGCATAACGTGATCCAATTTTTCATACAATTGCTGTGTTTTAGCATCCAGCTTCACGCTGAGTTGTTTTTTTTGGAATTCCTTCTGCCGCTCAGGTTCGAGCTGATGGATGAGTCGCTCATAATCCTTGTCAGTTGAGAGCTGAATGCCCTTGATACCGCTTTGCCTAAACCATTCTTGGTATGCAGCGGTCTTGAGATATTCCTTAAGTTTTGTAATATCATATACGGTGCCGCCGCCCCAGTAGGCGCACAGTACTTTATACACATCCATCAAATCTCGTGTCGGAAACAAGAATAAGCTATCGGCAGAAAAATTCATAGCTCCGACCTTGCTGCCATTAGCATGATAATTGTTCGCAAGCACAAATCCTCCAAGCACAGCCTCGCTCATGTAGCGCGGATCTTTCATGGATCCCGAAGAATCGATACTCAGCCATAGGTGGGGGATCGTGAATTTCCTATCCATGACCTCATGGGGCCCTAACTCTATTCGTTTCGTAATGCTTGGGATTATGACAGGCGTGCGCCTCCGGCTTATTCGCGAGAAGAAGCATACGATCTTAATGCCCGTATTTTTTTCCGGTTGGAACGAGCTTCCCCACGTTGTTCAAGAGGTTTTGCCGTATGACCCCGAGAGCTTGGAACTTTTTGACATTGAGACCTTGAAGCTCGGGATTCGGTTTATGCCGGAAATCGCGAAGAAAGCGGGAATGAGCTTTATCCCT
>CAZFPU010000032.1:12019-14076 GCA_964521145.1 uncultured Methanosarcinales archaeon
AGGCTCGTAGGATCCGATAGGTTATATCGCTCAACTGAATCGGGGTGCTGCTCGATGGTATCTACGATCAGAGGTTTTTTGTGGATGTATACTGGTCTTCCTAACGCCTTTCTTCGATAGACATCGATAAGCCCATTGTTCCATCCAATCTTGCTGTTCTCAAGCCCTGCGATTGGCTTATTGATGTTTGGATCATTGCTGCCCAGTTTGCGTCCAAGTTTGCCTTCGACATATTTTTTGATGCGCTCGTATTCATATACCCCTTTTCGTTGTGCGATCTTGCCAAGTGCTTCATCAATTTGTTCGGGGGAGGCGTTCATCAATTGGTCTCTTCCAGGACCATGCATTGGGTTGATATCTTTGCCACTCCCCTCCTCATTTTCGTTATCTTTGCCTGGCTTGCCCTGCTTGCCTCTTTGCTTCCCTTGCTCTGTGCTACCTAGTTTTCCTTGATTGCCGCCACCAGATTTTTCCTGATCATCTCGCAATAGATCCAAGACGACATCGCCAAAATGCCTAAGATATATCGTCTCTAATTTCTCATCCCAGAAATTTATTGTGCGCAGTTCCTTCAGTTTTCCTTCAAGCAGAGAATGCTCTTGCTTTTGCGGATTTGGAATTTTTTTCTTTGATTGGATATCCTCAAGTAGGGTTTCAAGATCGCTATACACTCCTTTTGGGATTGAAAAATATGCTGAATCGCTTGAATTCAGCCGATCCGCATAAAAAGTTCCTAAAAGGTCAAAAGTTGCAGTGCCAACCTGTTTTCCGATAAGCGTTTGATAGGTTAGCCTTAGGGCCTTGCCCGATTGTTCCCTTCGCATCCGCTCAAGATTTAGGGATGTATCCGAGAAGAAATTGGTTATGGCATTTTGCAGTTTCTCGTTTTCATTGGGAAAATAGGTGTGTGCGGCCTCAGCAAGAACTATCCAGCGCGCAAGATCTCTCGGATGCACCATATAGTGGCCAACTTCGTGATCCAAAACTCCTTTGATGCTCTCATCATAAGGAAGGCCAAGCTGCTTTAGTTTGTGAATGAAATCGGGGTTGACCAGAACATGGTTCTGCTCAAGCAAAAACCCTGCAGTTCGTATCTCTGGATGAAAAGTGATCTCGGGAACCCTGCTTAAGAGCGGATAATTGTATTCCTCTAATACGACAGACCATTGCCTTTTTATTTCCTGATCTATTTTTGATATTTCTTCTTCCGGGCAAGGCTCTGCCTCGAATTTTTTGTCGATACTCATATGCCTCTCACTTGATTTCCCTGAAGGTTTGTACAGTATAAGTGGATATGCTTGTACGCAGCCGGATCTTTTACATTGAAAATACAATCGCGCGGGTCTCCGGATAATCCTCCGTTAACACCATAGAGTCTGAACCCGCAGTTTTTTGCTCCATCAGCCATACCATAGCCAAAGTCTCCATGGATTGTAAACTGTGAATTTTTTGCATGATTCGCGCAATAGTCTCCTGCACTTCCATGCACAATTATTGATGAGTCCCTGATTTTTTGGCCCAAAAGGCCCTGGGCATCGCCTAGTATCTCGGCTTTCATGTGCTTGCTTATCTTCCCAAAAACTGAACCGACATTGCCCTGTATTGTCAAAGAGATTTTTCTTTCTGGCGCGCCCTGGATAGCATATCCTAGCATATGGGGCCTGTGATCATACGTATCTAGATGGAAATCATTAAAGCCAAAATCAAATGACTGCTGGATCAATTTTGCCATGTATCTGCCCTCGCACAGGTCGTGCCCTGGTCTATTTTCAAGGAGATATCCTAAAAAGACGTTAACTTGGGATGGATTTGCGGTTGGCAGCTGCAGTTCATGCAGATATTGTTTTAGTTTTTTTATGTTTGAAAAGTCCCGATTTGGGCTTGATTCGAATAAATCCTGCTTTGCATACCTCTCAAATTCTCTGATTATAGTGTCTACTAAAGGATCTTGGCTGCTCACTATCCTTGTATCCTGGGATGGGTTTCCCGCTGTTCTATTTCCAAATGGATCGATTGTTATTGATAGGTTCATGGCACTATACGCTCCATTGTGTTCT
>CAZFPU010000033.1:0-13814 GCA_964521145.1 uncultured Methanosarcinales archaeon
TCCCAAGGATCGTCTTTCCTGTCCCTGGCATACCACATATTAGGATGCTTTGTCCCCCCACCACTCCCCCTCCGACCAGTGGATCGAGCCCGGGAACTCCTAGCTTGACTCGGACAACCTCTTTTATCGCCATGATTTGGCTTAAAGATAACTACTATTAAAATATTTGGGTTTTGCGGTTTTTATGTAACTGGGGTGGTACGAAGATAAGGGAATTGTTCTGTGCGTGGATCTGGTAGAATAGGTTATACGATCAGCATCAAGTAGCGCATAGGCCAGATTACGATGGATCCCCAATGCATCCTCTGTAATCCTACCAACATGGATCCTTGGTGAAGGAACATTGTATACTGAGCCATTGGCATAGTGCGTTTCCCTGGGCTTATGAAAATGTCCCAAAATCAGGTTTTTTACCGGTTTTCCAAAACAATAATCGGGAGCATCAACATATGGCTTTTGTGCGAGTATGGAATTTTCCCTCGATTTAACGACGTATCTTAACCCTCTGCGAAATATGCCATACAGAGGCATAAGTAAGCTTGGAAATTTGGCTATTTGCTTTGTTATGTATCCCACGGTGTGAACCAAGGGCGACTTCTGCGCAGCAAGCCAATCGCTCAATTCCTGGCTTCTAAAAACCTTGGCTACTTCTCTCTCATACATTTTTTTATCTGCGCCAAATAATTTGCCAACTGTCTTTATATAATTTGGAATGCCTCCAGAACTATACCAGTAGGAAAATTCCTGCCTTCTGGTGGCTTCTCTGATTGTTCTTTCAATTTCAGGAGTCTGTGCTAAATATGCATTCAATGCTCTGGTCAGCCCATCAATGCAAGAGACTCTTTTCCCAGCTACATCGAATATCCTGTTATAATCAAGCTCGTGCCCATGCATGATGAGGGATTTGCTTGCCACGTCGTAGTGATGGGTTGCAGCACGTATATCCTTGGAAGAGAATTCTCTTTTAAGGATACTTTCGAGTTTATTGCTCGTGATATCATGATCGTGCTCTCCACCGATGAAAATGAGCCTTGAGACATCCGATTTGCGCAAGTGATCAAAAAGAGGGTTCCATGCGTCAAGGATGCCAGTGAGCACCCTTTCATGGTCATCCAATTGCGAGCGGGAAGCATGCTCCATAGGCAAGATCAGTTCAAAAGTGTCGCCTAAAAAAACAATTGAGTCTGGTTTAGTGGTCTCAACGCTGCTTGTTACCCAATTTGCAATTTCCTTTTGATCCTCGATATTATCCGTTCCCAGATGCAGATCGGCCAACACTAAAGTCTTCATTTGTAACCACCAACTAGGAGTCATCAGAAGTGACATAATAATATTTGTTGTCTATAGTACCAACAACAAATAGAAAAATTGATAAATAGCCCTTGCTCTGGTGCATTGATGGATAGCGAAATACTTGAAAAGATTGGATTGAATCAAAGCGAGGCGAGGATATACCTTGCACTGCTTAAAACCGGGTCCTGCAAGGCAGGCAGGCTTGCAAAAGAGACCAATTACAACAGGACAACAGTGTACAAGGCATTGGAAAGTTTGATCCAAAGAGGGCTTGCAGGGTATGTAGTAAAAGAGAATCGGAAATATTTTGAGCCGGCTGATCCAAAAAATATCATGAGGGGGATTGAAAAAGAGGAGCGGGTGCTACAAGAAAAGAAAAAAGAGGTTGCTCATGCAATTCCGCAGCTGAGCAGGCTCTTTGAAGAAAACAAGGAAGAGCTTGAAGCGACCATTTTCAAGGGAATCAAGGGGATGAAAACAGTATTTGATGATATCCAAAAAACACTGAAGAAGGGCGATGAGTATCTCGCTTTCGGAGTTCCCGAATATGCGCAACAGTTTTGGGGATATTTCGAAGAATTCAACAAGGCACTGCAAAAAAATAAGGTCCATCGCAGGATCATTTTTGATCAAAGAGCATCTAAAAATATCGCATCATGCAAAAAATATGGCTACCAAGTCAAAACGCTCTCAAAAGAATTCATGAGCCCAGCTGAAATCAATGTTTACGAAAATAACGTGGCAATCGTGCTGTGGAATAAAACACCGTTAGTGATTTTTGTCAGAGGGAAGGATATAGCGCAGAGTTTTAGGCAGTATTTCAATCTTTTATGGAGATTAGCAAAATAAACAATTTCTAGAGAACAACCGTATCCGGAAACACCGTGATGCCCACTTCCGTTATCTTCATAGAGCATATCTTCGACTCGTGCCGAGTTCCTCGCATCTTGAACACTTCAATCGCACGATAGCGTAGTCCTTTTGGCTCCCGCTCATTATACAATAAGATGATAGCGTCTGCCATGAATCCCATGACGTTGCTGTGGTGCTTTCCAGGATCCTGATCCTCTTCAGCGACAACAACAGCAGTGCATTCCCACTCCTCGATCATCTCAAAAAGGGCTACAAGCATCTTTCTTTTTTCCGCCTCAGTCTCAAAGAGTGCGTTATAGGCAGATAGTGAGTCTATGACAATGCGTTTGGCCTCAACTTCCTTGATCGCATTCTCGATCTCCTTGCTTCGCTCCTTCACGATCTTTGCGATTCGCTCCGGACTGTATCTTAGAAAAATAAATCTTCCCTGATCCTCGAGTTTTGGCAGGTCCCATCCGAACCTATCCATGTGCTGATAGAACTTCTTCTTGTTCTCTTCAAAAGAGATGTATATCCCTGTCTCCTTATGGTTCATGATTCCTTCTAGCAGGAACTGGGTTGCGAAAATGCTTTTTCCGCAGCCGCCTCCGCCCATGAGCAGGATCGCGCTGTTCTTCTCAAATCCGCCTTCGGCCAGTTTGTCTAGGCCTTTTATGCCTGTTGGGATCTTTTCTTGTGGGTGCGCCATTAGTAGAATGCCTTGAATTCCTCGACCTCAAGTCCGGTTTTGGTGAATTTAAGCGTGTTCATGCCGGGGATGATCTGGGTTCCACGCATCTTTTTTACTGATATCGTCCTATTTATAGTCTTGCTTACGTCATGCAACTGCAACTGAATGACGCCATCGCAAACAAATTCAGAGACGCCATCTTTGGTTAGTTTTTCTTCGCCAGGAGGACTGTCAGTTATGAAAACGCTGGTGACCTCCAGCTCATCCAAAAAATTCACGAAGTAATACACGAATTGAGTGATGTCTTCAAATGCGAGATAGATCGCACTTAATGAATCTATGACCATGCGCTTTGCGCCCGTTGCTGCCACGCGCTCTTTTACTTTTTCGACGATATCAAATTTCCTCTCGGTAGGGGGTACTCGCAAGAATTCGATCTTGCCATCAGAATTAAGCTGCTCAAGGTCCTTCCACCCAAACTCCTTGCCATACATCATCAGCTTCCGTGGATGCTCTTCGACGCTCACATATAATCCAGGTTCTCCCATCTTCGCACCCTGATAGAGATATTGCAATCCAAAGATCGTCTTTCCGGTCCCCGGAGCTCCGCAGACCAGTACCGAATGCCCTTTAGGAAAGCCTCCGCCCACTAAAGGATCAAGACCTTTGATTCCGCTCCTTATTCGTTCCATGTTTGATGATTGTTTTTTTTTCAGTAATTTTATATTTTAATAAGTGAGATATTTAGGCGCCGCCATTGCGCGGCGCATTATTAATGCGGCCCGCATTGGGGCCGCCTAAATATCATCGCTTTTTAATTTCATCTTTTGAATTTTTGATGAATGCAATAAAAAAATGTTCGTATCTTAATTCGTCAAATCATCTAGTGTTCTCTTTAGGGATTTTTCCTCTCGCACGACAAATTTCGCATAGGGGATTATGCCTACGATGAGCGCGCAAAAGCCGACGATCACAAGGACATTGAGCATCATCCTGCTGATAAAACCGTTTAGCAATCCTACAATTGCAATAACGATGAACGCAATGAAGAGCATGACTGAACCGCCAAGAATGATGAGCGCCTTTTCGCGCTCGAGTTTCATCTTTTCTATCGCAAGAAAGAGCATATGCTTCTCAGCCTCGCTGAGTTTTCGCTTGGGTATCACCCTAAAATCAGAGCGAAAATCATCTACTGGTGCATCTTGCATATGACCTCTTTTTTTTTTGAAATTGCTAAAAACCTGAATTGATTTTCAGTGATTATGCACTGACACTGGAATTATTTGCTTCTTCGAAGGCCAGTACCATCTTCTCGCCTGTTAATTGTTTTTTTAATGAGCCTGCCGCCCCGTAGGGGGCATCCCCCGCGACGGCTTCTTTGTAATGCCCACAAGGCTCGACCTGATGATGGTACTGGCATTCTCCATCAATGTGGCTGACTTGCCACTAACCATCGTTTTATTCTAAGCAACTGGCGGAGCCTCCTCTTTTTCAAGGACCTTTATCATCTCGCCCTTGGTTTTGACCTTGGATAATGCGTCTCCCACTTTTGGCTTGAGGGTTTTCATCCACTCAGCGATCTCATTCTTTGTTTCATTCACATGTTCCTTAAAAATGTTTTCATCTAGGACTTTGAGCACATCGACTAGCTCCCCTAGATTGGTAACTACATTGCCATCCTTGAATTTGAAGATCCCCTTCTGGGTTGAGATTGCACCACCCGGCACTTTGTGCTCTGATTCGAATTTCTTTCTTGCCTCCTGTGCCTTGATGAATTCCTCGCGAAGTTCTGATTCTGAAACCAATGTCGCTTTTTTCTTCTCTGGTTCCTTGCCTAGTTTTTTCCACTGGTCCGTAAGCCTAGGCTTTAGCCCTTCGAGGTAGATATCGACCATGTTGAAGCTTCCCTGCTTTACCTTATCAAGGGCCATCTTGAGTTCCAACCTAAGATCAAAGACATCAATTGACATTTTTTCAAGCTGGTCTATCTGGTATTCGAGTTCATCGATCATGTCATTGTACTTGTTGTAATTTTCAAGCTCTTTGTCTGGCAAGCGCGCGTGTTCATGCATGAGGGGCCTGAAAGCAACGAAATAGGGATTTCCTTTGTTGTAGTTCGCGTTTTCAAGCATGCCAGTACCTGTCGCCGATTTCAAAAGCGATTGCAGCATGTAACCGCCATACTTGTTCTTGATCCTGTCAAGGTCTCCCTGGTCCCTTGTTCTCATCTGGATCTCAGTGTTTATGTTTGCCTTTGTCTCTCCAACGAAATCGGTCAGTACTTGTGAGATCAAGAATAATCCGGTGCCCCATTTTCTAAACTCCCGACATCCTCTTTCGATCTGAATGAAACCCTGCCCGGAGCCTCCAAATTTAGGCAAGAGCCGATGCACTTCATCAAAGATGATGAGCAGCCTAAGCTCTCTGCTTTCTGATAAATTTGCATGGAATACTTCACGAATCGTATTGGATACCAGCACGTCAGCATCTTCAGGATCCAATCTGTTGATTGAAAATACGTTGATCTCGCCTGCCTTCATGTACTTTTTGATATCGATCCTTTCACGCGCATTGAGGATCTGCCGGATATTCCCATTGAATGCTCTTGAATCGGTCTTTTTCATCCCAAAAAGAGGATAGAGCGTAAACATCTTCTTGTCAGTATTTTTTCTAAGAAAGCCGGTCCACTGGGCAGTTGGATCAAAGACGATGACAGAAACTCCTTTGAGCAGCGCTTCTTCTACCAATACTTCTGCAGACACCGTTTTTCCACCGCCCGTCGACCCTGCAATAAGAGTGTGTGTTGTCAGCGCTTCCAGATCAAAATACGCTTTTTTCTTTGATTCGGCTATCATCCCTATATAGGCAGAGCGCGGCCCTGGTTTTGGCAGCAGATCATAGTCTATCTTGACGACGTAGCGTTTCTTGGATGCTTTCTTTTTGTAATAGATGAAACCGCCGATGCCTGAAACCAAAATAAAGAATGCAAAGAAAATAACCCATCGGACCGGCAAAATTCCCAAGATGACATGATCATAAAATGGCTCGACTACCCTAAATGTTCTGCTTGCTGAGGTATCGAGGCCTTCATAGCTTGCCTTGACATTGATTATGTACGTTCCTGGCCTGATGAACTCGGGCATCTCAAATTCTTTTACTAAAGACAAGGAGGTATCAAGCTCGACCACCTCTGATTCCTCAAAGAAGGATTTATCGAATGTATAGGTCTCATCATCTTTTTCCAGGCGATCGATACTATAAGCCAAAGTGATATTGAAATTCTGACCCTGTAACAGGTTTTGTATGCCCACCTTGAATTTGAAGATGTCTCCAATCTTTGCCTTATCAGATATTGGTTCTATCTCGATAAGAAGCGCTTCTACGGGCAGTGAACCGGTATCTGAAACCGTAATGTTTAGCGCAATCCTCTGATTTATGTCGCCGCGCATTACTAGGTCTCCTGCAAAGGCGCTTTTGTTCTCTCCAAAGAAGGTGAAGGAGAAAATCTCGGTGCTACTTGGTTCCAATACAAGAGACTGGGAATTGAGCGTTATGAATTTCGAGATGTCACCTTCGATTGAAAAAGTGACAGCCAGTGATCGATCCTCGTTGTTGGTCAATGTTATCTTTTGTTCAAGAAAATCACCTACCTTGATTCGTTTCGCTACGTTTTGCGGCGAGATAGAGACATCCTGCGCATTGGCAACTACGGCAAATAGCATGCACAATCCGATGAATAGCAGTATTTTTTTCATGAGAGTATCTTTTTGTATTCGTCAAGTTTTTTCTTCACAGTTATCAGGAACAGATACATCGATTCTAGAACCATCACATGACTAAGCATGCCAACCACCTTGCCGCTTGCCAGGATCGGAAGATGATCGATCTTCTTCTCCACCATGAGCGTATTGGCTTCGATGATGTTAAGGCCGGTGTTTATGGATATGATGGGCGATTTCATGATGTGCATCCCCTTGATGGTCTTGAGCGCAAAGGCGTTGCTGCTGTATTCTGAGAGCAGATCGGTTGTTGTCACAATACCTACATTTCTCATGGCATCTTTTGTATTGGGGATCGTTTCGCTTAAGATGCAATAATCAAGCTTCTCATGATGCATCTGCGAAATGACTTTTTCTAGAGACTCATTCTTTTCCGATACGAGCAGATCGGTGCTATAGATCGAGGCAATGGGCGGGATGCGAATGTTGGTTATCTTTGATTCAGTGAGTATGGCATCAAGCACTTCGGCGATGCGGTTGCTGGTGACTACTCCAATGATTTTCTGGTTTTTTTGGATCGCAAGGAATGGAAGCTTCTTGTCGATCATGATCGCAAGGCCATCTAAAATGGATGTGTCATGTGATGCCTTTGTGGAAAGAGCCTGCATAAGCGACCTCGCATCACTGTCCTCTTTTAGCGAGTGCAGCCGCTGCATCAGATCGCTTGCAAGAATATAGCCGTGCACCTGCGAATTCTCAAGCACCAGCACATAATTGGAGCCATGATCGATCATG
Source organism: uncultured Methanosarcinales archaeon (assembly GCA_964521145.1). Lineage (GTDB taxonomy): Archaea > Nanobdellota > Nanobdellia > Woesearchaeales > GW2011-AR4 > BS150m-G66. The sequence goes on from CAZFPU010000033.1 coordinate 7,351, forward strand.
GACTTTATTATCTTTTGAACCCCATCCTTGCTTTCGACCAGTGGCAGTTTCTTTGTCATGATGTCATCGAGATTTTTTGGGGTGATCGAGCGCAATGCCTTGTAGAGATTGAAATCAGTTATTGACTGTATGCGCTTTTTGCGACGGTAATGACGGTAATAGAGCATTGCCAGTATCATGCACACAAGCACCAATGAAGAGTAGAATAGATTGCGCTCAATAAGCGCGATAATGAGCCAGGCTATGCCTAGTAGGCTGATCGCATCATTGCCAGGTTCGCTATCGTCTTGACCAGAAGAAACAACTCCATGAACTTTCAATTGATCGACTTCTTTGGTAGATCCTGGATTTGAAAGGGCGAAGGTAGAGGTGTAGCGTGCCTGTGTTCGTATCTCGACTTCAGTGCCAGGAACCGCATCGATTAGACCTTCGGTGAAGAGGAAGTAACCCATAAGTTCAGGATTGCCTAGCTGCGCAGCCTCTTTCTTGCTTAACGTCTTGGTTTGCAAAGTCCTGTTTTTCCCATATTGGTCTATCCAAAGAGCACTTACGATCTCGCCGATCACCAGATTGCCTTCTTCGTCGACCACCTTGCCAAAGTAGCTGCTGGGCCTTAGATTTTCTGAGCCGCAGTCGATGTAGCAATTTTGGATGGTCTCATTTGAGCAGACGGAGTCTCCACAGTATTGAGCGATTGCAGAAGATGCAAATGCCGCAAAGAATATGCAGTATACTACCAATGTCCTAACTACAACCTCTTTTTTCATGATTGGGATAATTTTTGCGTAAATGTATTTTCAAATAATTACTGGAAGATCGCTACCATCATCAGGTCGAGCCTTGCGAAAATGAAAGTGGGTGCGTCGCAGGGGGATGCCCTGGTGGAAATGCGCTCATTTCCGGCATGCCAAAAATCCGCAGATTTTTTAGCACATCCGGGGCCGCAGCACCCTCTAAGCAACAATTGATAGGCGAGAAGATGGTAGCGATCTTCCCCTCACTGCAGTTTGTTTTTTTGAAATCGATTTTCATTTGTTTCTCGCAAATCTAATTATTCTTACTCGAAAGCAGCGCATGCAGTTCCATGCATTTTTTGGCTACGATCGACTTGTGCTTCTTTGGAATTATCTTGTAGAGCGATTGGATCTTTTGATATATGAAGAGCGCATGCTTCTTGCTTGCTTTTGAAGTGATGATCGCCTCCTGCACGAGCTTGTCTATGAACGCCAGATTGATATCATAGGTCAGCTCAGAGAGATCACTTTTGAGCAGGCCTTTTTTCTTGGCATCAAGCAGCGAATATCGAGTTGAGATGTCTTTTTGCACGGAAACCGCTTTCTCATACTCATTCCTTGAGAGATGCTGCTGTGCATGCTCGAGCATGTTTCTTAGCTCCCGAACATCTTTTCCCTGCATGTGCATGCGTATCTGCTCAATCCCTCCAAAGCTGTAGATGAGATAGATGACTGCAAGCAAGATGATGATGAATATCTCTATTATGAGCCGTATATCGGTTGTTTTTACGAGCGTTAGGCCGATATCCTCAAAGATCGCAAAGCCAGTGAATCTGGACTGATCCTTAAGATCAAAACCAGTATCGATAAGTATGGTCTTGCTTTCCTGGATCTGAGATTCTGATACCGCTTTGAAGACATAATAAATAAGCTCAGTTGTTGAGCCATCAAGTTCTATTATGGGGTCGATCTCAATTGTTTCATACGTTGTGATGATCGTCGTTTCATTGATCTGTGACGCGATCGATTTAGGGATTATCTCAAAGACCCTATAGCTCGTTTCCCTATCTTTGAGATTCCATGATTTTTTGACTACGGTAATGCTTCCACTTTCGCCTGAGAGATACTCGACATCAAGCACGTAGGCTTTTGTGGTGACAGTGATCAATTTTTGCAGCTGAGTATTCTCATCGGTGAGTGACCGAAGGGCTTTGCTCGTGAATTTGCTGCTAGTCCTATTCAGTAAGACTTCGAGCAGGCCGCGCACATCTTCTTTCTCTGCGTATTTTACGAACTCATAGGTATTTGCGACCGTTATGGTGCGTGGTGTTGTTTTCCTGACAAGATCGATTCTTGAGAGGATCTGCTGCCTTTCCTTCTCCTCCTCGGTCTCATTTAAGCGCCTCCATTGAAGGCTCGATAGGTCACGATTGACCCTTTCTACCTGAAGCTTTGATTTTTCGATGTATGATGATAGCTGCATAAGAGAAACAGCTTCCTGCTCTTTGCTTGAGAGGGTTTGTATGTCATCTAGGACTACATTGAGTTCCTCGATTAGGCCAGTAGTGTCTTGGACCTCTCCTTCAAGCGCTACCTGAGCAGAATTCTGCTGCGTTTGGATCGCAGCTAAGCTATGCGTGAAAAAGTAGATGGGACTAGATCCCAAATTTCCCCTCTTATCAACGCAATCAACGCGCCACTGATAGCTTCCTTCAAGCAAAGTGCCAAGGAAAAATGTCTGTTCGGCATTGCTTGCAACTTCATATTTCTGGTCGATGATCGTAGATAGCGTGCTGTCATTTGCCGCGAAAAACAGGCGGCATGTCATCAAATTTTCGTCGGTTGCCACAAAGGTCAAGGAAACATTCTCGGTATTGGTCATGCTGAAGTTTTGAGGCTTGATAATCTGGACTATAGGAGCACTCACATCGATCTTTGAAAGGTTGATGTAGGCAACTTGGTTTTCCTTTATTAGCAATGGATCTGAATAAAGTGAATAGCCTGTTTTTTCCACCCGAAGATTATAGGTTCCAGAGGGGACGCTAAATATCGAGCTTCCATCACCAGAAGTGTTTTGCCGATACGAATCAAATCTTGTTTCTGCCCCCACAATGTTTGAAAGGCTTGCGTTCTCTCGCACATAGATCGTCACGTTATGCGTTTTTTTGGCCTGTATTGATACGGTCTGTGATCTTGTATTTTGCGAATCACTGATGCTTAGGTTTACAATGAATGTTCCATTCGTTCCAAAGAACCACACTGGATTTGCTTCAGTGCTATCGGTTGATTTGTCATTGTTGAAGTCCCATGCATAGCTTACGCTTCCAGAATTTCCAGAAACCACCGATGAGAATGCGACCGGATCTCCCTCGTTGATCGTAGATGCGTTTAGTCCCAGGCTAAGGCTCAATGGGTTTTGCGGCGCATTTATCGCAAAGTTGATCGTTTTGAATTCACTATAATTGAGATAGTGCATCTCTGCGTAGCCGATGTATGATCCGGGCACAGTCATTGCACTGACCCTTCTGGTTTCGGCTATTGGCGCCCCGCTAAAGACCGGCGTGAAATTATGCCTAAACTGCGAGATGCTGTCCTTGTAGATCGTGAAATCAACGAAGCTGTTTGCACGTGCGATGACTGAAGCGAAAATGTCCTCTCCTTGTGTATAGCTTTGCTTGTCAAAACTCATATCCAAAACAACACAAGCATTACAGGAGCCCCCGCAATCGACACCCTGCTCATTGCCATTCTTAGTGCCATCATTGCATGATGATTGCTCTGTGTAGGTAAAAGAATAGAAATGTTGCCTTGAGTTTCCATGCATGTCGATTGCAGTGATTCTAAGCGTGTTTGCTCCATAAATCGGATTGAGTGATATGACGCTGCTTTTTTGCTCTCCCAAATCGATATTGGAGGATGCCCCTTGATTGTTGAAATTGTAGCTTATTATCGAATGCTCATCTGAAGATATGTTAAGCACGAGGTTGAGCGTTGTAGTTGTGATGCTCGATTGGTTGCTTAGATTGATCACAATAACTGGACCATTAGTATCGCTTATTCGTATCGTGTAATTGAATTGTGTGGTCTTTGCGCTATCGATAAGTGAAATAGTGATGTTGTATGCGCCGTTATCGATTATATTGTAAGGCAGGCCACCAATTAATGCATCCATAACCGATGTCTTATTCGTAAATGGGTGCGCGATATTTCTGAAAGCATAGCTCAGATCGATCGATTTGTTGAAGGAAAGATTGAGGATGACATCTTCTCCTGATTGCAGCGTTGTCCTGTTGTCTGGGTCAATTATTGCGACGCTCACCGAGGTATTGGTGAACGTGAGGTTTTGGAAATTGGATGCTGAAAGGATACCAAACCCATTTGAAAGAAACGTTGCATTCAAAGAATCCCAATTCGAAACGTAGATTATCGAGAAGGGATTCTGGCCAAGGCTGTACTCGATATAATTCACTTGTGCGCTTACGATATTCTTTTGCGTTGAGTTGAATAATCCGTATGAGAGCAGCAACGATTCGTTCCATTGGTCGCGTGCGTTTAAGAATCCCAGCACCGTGCAGCATTGTGTATTCCCATAGCATGCCGACTGTGAACTTTGCGAATCAATCGAATAGATATCCCAAATAGTGCATAGATTGCTTTGATTGAATGAGGAGATATTCTCAACATTTGCACTGATATCTATTATCCCCTGCGTGCTTTCAATTCCATTGTTGTCAGGGTCAAGATCAGGCATTGAATCATAGCTTAGTTCTAATTGCAAAGTGCCATTGCTGACTTGCGCATGGACAAGAGGAACGATACCAACAAACAGACCCAATGAAACTAACAATAGTAAGGATAATGAAACTGATGATGCGGTCAATGGAGCTGATACTGAAAAGATCGAAGAGGGCTTATTCAAGAAGACCACCCTTTTGCAATTGCTGCTTTATCTTTTCAAGTTCCTTTCCAACTTCGTGCTGAATTTTTTCTACGCTCTTCTTTCTGATCTCAAGCTCAATGTTTTCCCTAAGCTTCTTTATCTGCTCAAGCTCTGGATTGGTATGCTCGATCCATTTCTTTCTTGCAATGGAGCGAACCATCTCGCTTAGATCGAGGTAATGCTCATCTTGAGAGATCTGCTTAAGCTCTTTTAAGAGCGAGGCAGGCATTCGAATGGAGACCATGACTTCTGTCATTTCCTTTTCATCTCCAGAACAAATTCTCTTGAGAATTCACGAATGGCCTCAGATCGTGATTTGAAGATGCCGCGTTTTACCAAAGAGTCGAGCCAGCCAGTTATCTCTTTTGGCAGCCGAACGTTCAGAATCTCAATATCCATATGTAATCCTTTTGTAATTTAATTGTAAGTTATGTGAATTGTTATACCTTTTTCCACACTGGTATTTAAAGGTTACTATTTTGAGGGTTTTTTAGAGGGTTTGTTTATAAATAAGAAATCTATGTATTCTTATAGTAATCTCTGAGTAAGCTTCTTGTAAGTTGATTAGTAACCTCCACCCCACCTAGAGGGATGGGGCTTCACGATTATTAAAAAAAGTACAACATGAACAGATCTCCACTGTGCTTAGTTGTTGGGTCCAAGCCATTGCAGCAACTACCCCCTCCACCTCCCCTCAATGAAACTGTACATGATTTTTTAATGAGAGCGACCTGAAGGTCAGGGGATTATACCCGTGAAAATATTAACAAACCAACGAGAAAATACGAAGAGATAGGCAGAAAAACAGAATGAATGCGATTATTGTGGTCGGATGGACTCTATTACTTCAAATTTTCTAAAGTTGAAAGGGTATGGTCCAAATGCGGTTAGCCTATAATTGTCCCGGGTGGTTATCGTATAATCGCTCTTGTCATCGGGGATGAATGGCTCGACATTTTTCTTTACACCAAAACCAATTAAAGGATCATATTGGAGGTCTAAAAACCGATCTCTGCCCTTATAATCAATGGTGATCACATCCCTAAGTTCAATGGGCATGGTGGTGGTGGAAGAAGGAAAAATGGCCATTGTGTTTACTCCACCAAGAATCCTGACATTTTCGTAGATGTTTGAGCGAGAATTAAGATACTCTAATGCACTATGTGCAGTCAGAAGGCCTCCAAGAGCAATTCCCCCGACAACAGTTGCAATATTTGCCATCGAACCAAGGAAATGCACGGTTGCTTAAAAATATTTCTCGAGATCAAGGAAAACATTACTATTGATTCAAACCCCGCCAATCCCTCGAATCATGAATTCAATCGCAATCGAGCAGATTATCAGACCCATTATCCTTGCCAATACATCTGCACCTTGCCTTCCAAAGAATTTATGCACATGCTCTGAATATCGCAAGATAAGCCATGCCGAGCCAATCGCGCACAAGGCAGCCGCAAGCACAATGGGAATGCCGTATTCTCCAACCAAAAGAATAGTAGTGGTGATAACCCCGGGGCCTACCAATAAAGGCGTAGCCAGTGGAACTACGGCGAGCTCATACTTGTGGATATGCGCCTCAAATGCATTTATCCCAATAACCATGCGAATTCCTAAAAGAAGCAGGATTATACCGCCAGCTATCTGAAAACTTTGCAATGAAATACCAAAAAAATGAAGGATCGAATGACCTAACAGCAGGAAAAGAAGCATTAAACCTCCTGCCACAAGCACAACCTGCATAAGGCTCTTATGTTTCTGGTTTGGCTTTAGCTTTGCCGAGAGAATCCAAT
>CAZFPU010000034.1:0-13754 GCA_964521145.1 uncultured Methanosarcinales archaeon
ACTTCTGGTAATTTCTGCGGCTCATGCACTGCCATCCAGAGTAGATGGGGGCATTGGATGCCTTTGAGGTAATTGGATTTTGAGAGGAGTTGGGGCATTTTGCAGCTTTGATTTTTTATTTTATTTACGCTAACCTTCCTTAAGAATAGCTTTTATCTTCCCAACAAAGAGACTCGATTTTAACCGTAGTCCCTCCACCTCCTGCCTGCTAAACCTTATTTTTGTGGAGTAGGTTGCATCTTCACGTTTGTTCTTGGATTCCACATAAAACAAAACATCCTGGTAATCCAACAAATTGGATAGGGTCTCAATATCTTCTTTGGACAACTCCTTCTTATAAAATTCCTTGATTAGGATGCATAAGGTCGCCAGATGGTTTTTTGAGCTGTATCCTTTTGTCTGTATGAGCGCCAAAGCCGCATGGTAGCAGGCATAATAGCACCCGGTTATTGACTAGTCGAGAAATCCCAGCTTGAGGTTCTCCTGGACAAATCGCAGATTGTGCTCTGCCTTGAGCAAATGCCCCTGTATTTCGCTGGTATCCTTCTTTTGCTCCAAGAGTATCTTTTTGGATAAGAATTCCTTGATCTTGTCATGTACATTCCCCCTATTTTCAAGCAATTGCTTTAGATCATACTCTTTCATGCTGCAAAACCTCATAATAATGGATGTGATTTAACACAGGATAGCCGCTTTCCAATGCAGATTGGACTACTTTGTCTTCTTTGAGCTTTAATTCTTTTTTAAATACTTTGAAGGTCATCTGAAACGTGCTTATTTTCATTGCATTTTGTGCGTCAGCTTCCTTTTGCGCTTTGCGCGCATCCATTTTTGCGTGTGTTATTATCAATATATCTATATCTGAATCATCTTTGAATGTTTCTTTCGCGGTGGATCCAAAAACTATAGCAAAAATTGGCGGCTCGGGAAGTGCTTGCAGGTAGGTATCTATAGCATTCCTTCTTAAGAGAGGCAATTTTTCGCTTTTCTTCACATCAAACATCGCAAGTATGGCATACACCTGTTTATTGTGAAGAAGCGAGTATTGCTTGAGATTCCCCTCTTTTTGGGACCCCAGGATCTTGTTTTTCTCTAACTCCAAGAGATAGCGTGATATCCCCTGTACCTGCATCTTGGTTTCTCGCGCAAGTTCTCGCAAGTGTATCTTTTCATTTCTTTTCCTATAAAATACCTGCAGGATCTTGCGTATGCCGGGTTTCATTATTGTTGTCATTTTGTGAACAATTGTTGTAAATATGTGAACATTTATAAATGTTGTGGTCGAACTTAGCGATATTTTTACTTATGTAAGTAACTAATTATTTGTATGGCTCTTGGAATTGCTACTTGTTGCTTGATGGATTCATTTCCGGTTGTTTTTCTGGTTCATGCACAGGGATCCATAACAAGCGAGGGCATTGGATGCCTTTGAGGTAATTGGATTTTGAGGGGAGTTGGGGCATTTTTGTTGTGGTAAAATCACTTTTTTTTGTCCAAACCTTTTTTCATGAGCTTTTTTAATTCGAACAAGAATTCAGATGCACGTTTGAGTGATGTTTGCGCTCTTGCCTCTTTGGTCTCTTCAAGCATATTATACTGGAATCTTGAACGCTTATCTAGCTCTAATTGATATGACTCTATGATCGAATCAGCTTTTGCGCTCGCTATTTCCAAAGCGTCTTCTTGCATGGATTCATATGCTTCCAATAATTCTTTCTTCAATTTGTCGATAACAAGAACGATGAGCGCATCACTCGTGATCTTATGGGCGATCTTATCCTGCGTCCTGTAGCCATATTCCAAAAGAACTGCATTGGCCATGTAAAACATCGAATAATATGAAGTTACGATAACCCACAAATAGGGCTTTAATGGGCTTTGCATCAGTTCACTGGCTGTTTTTAGTGAAAGATCGGCATTCTCAAGATATTTGCTTTTCGCAAGATCATTGGTTCCTTTCTTGAGAAGTCCATCCTGCAAGTATTTGGCGAAATTCCCTTTTGCCTCCTGTTTTCTTTTGTCATCTATCATTGGATCATCTCATAATATTGCCCAATTCCATGCAAAATGATGTTGCTTCGCATCGCTTCTGACCCCACGGTTGTTTCCTTTGATTTTCTCATCGACATAAAGTCGCTTTCCTTAAATATATTAAGATGTATCTTGAGAGGAAGTGTGCGGGCAATTATTCGCATCTCTTTTTCCATCAGTTCTTCTGAGCCATTTGGGACAATGAACATGAGGTCAATGTCAGAATGCCTTGTCTGGGTCTTTTTTGCGTAGCTGCCAAAAAGCAATAGGATGAAAAATTTCGAACGCAGTGATCTGAATGAATCAAGCATGATTGCAATATCCTTGTTCTTTAGTATCTCGTCTCTTCGAAGATATTCCGCCTCAAAAATGAGCGGATGCGCATTGGATCCTAAGACCACCCGATGCGAATTGCCAAACTGATCGAGGCTGATGACCTTATTTTTGGCGAGTCTTGTGATCATATTGTGGACGTTCTTGTAGTCTTTTTTCAATAGTCTTGAGATGGCATTGATGCTAAGCTCCTTCTCTCTATTTTCCAAAAGCAGCTTTATTATCTCAACATCTTTGTTTTTCATGTAAATATTACCATAATACTATGTAATTATTTACATATATAAAAAGGTTGTGGTTGAAAAGGATTTGAAATAAACCTATGTCCTTTAGAACACCAAACTGGCTTTTTCTAAGTTCATATGACTCAAATAAAAATCAATTACCTGTGTTTGTTATCCCTACTTTTTTGTAAATTTCTAGATTTTTTCTAAAAAGTAGGGGCAACATATCGTATGGACCACTGGACATCCTCACATAACCTTTATAAGCCAATTCTCGACACGTTTTATAAAGAATAAAGTCTTACCCTATCTTGTTATGCTCTCAAAGAAAAACAACGTCACGTGGCGCTTGCGAGGCGGGGGACGCCCCCTACGGGGTGCCGAGTAGGACATTTTCGCAGAAAATGGCCGTCAAGCCGCCTTTCCAGTTTCAATAAAATAATTCAAAAAGACAACAAAAAAATCAAAATAAACATTTCATCATGGAAAAAAACATCATAGTAAAAGGCGCCAGAGAACACAACCTCAAAAACATCAGTGTAGAGATCCCCAGAAACAAATTCGTAGTCATAACAGGATTATCAGGCAGCGGAAAATCCACCTTAGCATTCGATACCATCTACGCAGAAGGCCAAAGAAGATACGTAGAGTCATTATCAGCATACGCAAGACAATTCTTGGGCTTAATGAACAAGCCAGATGTTGACTCCATAGAAGGACTCAGCCCAGCAATCTCTATAGAACAAAAAACCACCTCTAAAAACCCAAGATCAACCGTAGGAACAGTCACAGAAATCTACGACTATCTAAGACTATTATTCGCAAGAATTGGCACTTCAGAATGTCCTAAATGCCAAACTCCTATAAAACCGCAGTCAGCAGAAAACATCGTCAATCTCATCCTCTCAGAAGAAGGCAACGAAATCCTCATTTTAGCCCCTATAATCAGAGGCATGAAGGGGATCCATGACTCTATCTTTGAAGATCTAAAAAAAGAAGGGTTTACGAAAGCACGAGTAGATGGCTCTGTCATCCGATTAGATGAGCCAATGAAAAAATTAGAGCGATATGAAAAGCATTGGATAGAGGCAGTCATTGATAAGATAGAGATCAAGGAAGATAATAAATTAAGGATATCAGAGGCAGTCGAGCAAGCTTTACACGTAGGCAAAGGAACTCTTATCATCGTAGATGCGAAAAAAGACTTCTCAAAACTAAAGGAAATAGAGAGAAACAACCAGGAACAGCTCTATTCAACATTTGGTGCTTGTCCTAAGCATCCTGACATAGTATTCGAACAGCCAGAGCCTAGGATGTTCTCTTTCAACTCACCCTTTGGAGCATGTCCTTCCTGTCTGGGATTAGGAGAGCACATGGAACTCGATGAGAACCTAATCATCCCAGACAAATCAAAGAGCATCATGGATGGCGCTATAGCCCTCTACAACAAGATGGACCTCTCATGGCGAGGCCAGCAGATGCAGGTTGTTGGAAAGAAATTCGGTTTTGATCTATTCACTCCCATAAACAAATTCACTCCCAAGCAGCTCAAGATACTCTTCCATGGAAATGATGAATCAATCATCGGCAAATGGTCTTCAGGCGACATCATGAACCTAAGAAATGGCTGGGAAGGCCTCATACCGCAAAGCATGCGATTATTTAGAGAAACTGACTCAGAGTATAGAAAAGAATTCCTGCAAAAATTCATGATCGGAAAAATATGCTCAGTGTGTGAAGGCAAGAGACTCAAGGATACCGTACTCTCCGTAAAAATCCAGGGAAAATCCATCATCAACGTGACTGATCTGAACATTTCCAATGCGTTATCATTCTTTAAAAATTTAAAATTGAGTGAAAAAGAGAGATTTATTGCGAAACAAGTATTGAAGGAGATTTTGGATCGTTTATCGTTTTTGGAAAATGTCGGTTTAAACTACCTATCCCTCTCAAGAGCAGCCAGAACCCTATCGGGAGGAGAAGCGCAGAGAATTCGTTTAGCAACACAGATAGGCTCAAACCTGATGGGTGTTCTCTACATTTTGGATGAACCCAGCATTGGGCTCCATCAACGAGACAATAATAAATTAATAAAAACACTCAAACATCTAAGAGACATTGGAAATACCTTGATCGTTGTTGAGCACGATGAAGACACAATAAGAGCGGCTGATTGGCTTATTGACATGGGGCCGGGAGCCGGAGTCCATGGAGGCCATATTGTTGCAAGTGGAACACCAAAAAGCATCGAATCAGTGAAACAGAGCATCACCGGGCAATATCTCAATAAAAAAATAACCATTGAAACACCAAAAACAAGAAGGAAACCTGAAGGTGAATTGATAATCGAGAAGGCGCAGGAAAACAATCTCAAAGATGTATCGGTACAATTCCCCTTAGGAGTTCTCTGCGGCATTACTGGCGTCTCTGGTTCTGGAAAATCCACCTTGATGAATCAAACCCTTATCCCAGCGCTGCAGAAACATTTTGGAGGATCGCAGCAGATCAAAGTGGGAAAGCACGGAAAACTGATCGTTCCTAAAACTATCCAGAACGTCATCGTCATAGACCAAGAGCCGATTGGACGAACACCAAGGTCCAATCCAGCAACATACACCAAATTATTCGATGAAATAAGAATTATTTTCTCATCAACCGTAGAATCCAAGAAAAGAGGCTATGAGCCCGGCAGATTCTCATTCAACGTCAAAGGCGGCAGATGCGAAGCATGCCAAGGAGATGGACTAATCAAGATAGAAATGAACTTCCTGCCCGATGTCTATGTGCAATGTGAAGAATGCAAAGGAAAGCGATACAATAAGGATACCCTAAGCATCCTATACAAAGGAAAGAACATCGCAGAAGTCCTTGAAATGAGTGTTGAGGACGCATTGGCATTCTTTCAAAATCATTCATCAATAAAAAGAAAATTGGAAACATTGCATGATGTTGGGTTGGATTATATCAAATTGGGACAGAGCGCAACCACGTTATCAGGCGGAGAATCCCAGAGAATCAAGCTAACAAGAGAATTGGCAAAATACAAAAGAGGAAACACTGTATACCTTTTAGACGAACCAACCACCGGTCTGCATTTTGAAGATGTAAGAAAATTAATCACTGTCCTAAACAGCTTAGTAGATAAAGGAAATTCTATTTTTGTCATTGAGCATAATCTGGATGTCATAAAGTGCTGTGATTATCTTATTGATTTAGGACCAGAAGGCGGCGATGCAGGCGGAGAAATCATTGCGCAGGGGACGCCAGAACAAGTTGCTAAGAATCCAAAGTCATATACGGGACAATTCTTGAAGGAAATGATTAGATAAGAATTCTAAAACCTATCTTTTCCTATTAACCGGCCAATTTCCCAATGATAGTGGCTTGCGCCTTGAACACCCTGGGTGGCAAAATCATACACTTTTTCCAATCTTGATCTGGTGGAATCAGCGAGAGTTTTCTGTGCTTTTACTGTATCAGATGCAGCTCGAACCGTTTGCATGTTGTCTTGTGTGAATTTATTGTCAGCGATTATTCGATCAAGCATTTTATCAAGACTTTGGGTCGGAATCAACGCAGGATCCAACGTAACAAGGTGTTCTGCCATCTCTGCATGATACTTTGCATTGCCTACCTCAAGATAATCCAAGAGTCCTTCATGCAGTAATTTTGTTTTTGATGGATTTGAATTATCATAGGTTTTCTTAAAATAATTCGCTATTCCCCGAAGGGGCATCTCATCTTCGCCCTTATATTCTTTTAATGATCTAGCAAGCCTACCTGCAAAATGTCCTTTTTCACCTTCAATTTCAACCAAGGCATCAACTGCGGCAACCCAAGAATGTCCATCCATCAGAATTCCGACAATATCTTCGCTTACATGCAGTGCTTGCGTGCCATATTTCCCCATCGTTTGAAGTATCGGGTAGAGCGTGGCTATGTGAGAAGCTTTGCCTTCAGGAAATTCCAAATACGATTGCATTGCCTGCCTTAGAACTGGAATTGCCTCAGTAGCTGGTTTGAGTGGCTGTTCAATGTACTTTCCAAAATGATGTGGATCTTCGATCTGATGAAAATATGGCTGGGCACGCGCAAAGTCCCCCTTTGCTCTTTCCCTTCTAATCACAAAATCAGTATACACTGCCAATTCATTTTCATCTGGTTTTGGAATCGATAGTCTGAAAATGACCTTATCTCCTTCTTGCATCCAGGAGACGCTTGGAAATTTAGTTGTTTTGACCATAGTGCCATATGCATGCGGAAGATATTTAGTGATATTATGTACACCAACGCCAAACCCGGTTTCAGGGTCTCTTTCATTATCAGGAACTATGATGATTCCATCCGAAACCGAATAGGTTTTGCCATTGAGCGTTGGAGGAAGCGTTCGCTTCGTTGTGTTTCCAACCAAAATATCCAGAGAACTATCTGATTTTGCGATGAAGACATCTGCCAATGCAGATCCTTGATGCATGCCATAATTGGCGACATTATCAAACACATTGGTAAGAATCTCACGAATAACCTGAAATGATAGATATCCTGCAACATCAATGGCTTCTGATGCAATCCTAGCACCATCTTGTTCAGCAGGTGTATTTACATGCCCCCATCTGGTGTGGGATGAATAGACCACTTGATTTTGATGGAATATGCTATCTGCTGAAATCTTGCTGATCCTTGCAATATCTTCAAGCGTGATGACTGGCTGTTTCATATCAGTGCAAGAAAGACTCGAGGTATTTTTAAATCTTTGTATTTTTATTACTTATTAGTAGTATATTATTGGAAGGAGGTAATGCAGGGGAGAAACAATCGCGCAATGAACGCCAGAACAAATAATTAAAAATCAAAGATCGTATACGGACAATAAATCGCTTTTACTCTAACTACGCGATAAGTATTAAAGCAAGGCAGTCATTCCCTATACTATGAAAGCAATAGACGAAGTTATAAACAAAATAGACGCAGAACTAAGAGCGCTAGAAAAGCTAAGGCCATGGGCATCGCAAAAATTCGGAAGCTCTATACCAGATGGCCTCTTTGTCATCATGTATTCAAAGAAACAAGTGGTCGGGAGCAACGAAGACATCGGATTCATGCACGGGTCAATGGAGAACGTCATGACTGCCGTATCCAAGTATGGCGCGAAATATTATATAGCGCAGCGCTCCGATCTATGGGTCGATGATGTGGTCGCTGTTGCCATACAATTATATAAATAATCAGATTCATTTTTCTAAGCATGGCAATTGACCTATGATTGCTGTATTTTTTTTTCAAGAGACAATGCGCAAAAGCTCAGATGAACTAAGATGAAAGACCACACCCTCCTACCCAAGGAACCCGGCGTATATCTCTTCAAGAATGTAGAGAACGAGATAATTTATGTCGGAAAGGCAAATTCTCTAAGAAATAGAGTATCCTCGTACTTCAAAGGAAAGGATCATAGCGCGAAAACCCAATTATTAGTATCAAAAATAAACGATATTGATTATGTCATCGTATCAAATGAAGTTGAAGCGTTATTATTGGAAAATAAGCTCATTAAACAACACAAACCAAAATACAATATCGCTCTCAAGGACTCAAAAACATTCGCCTACCTGCAAATAACCGATGAGGCCTATCCAAGATTACTCACCACAAGAAGAGCAGATAGGAAGGGAGAATATTTCGGGCCCTACACCGATGGGAATGCAAGGTTCCAATTACAACAACTCGCAATAAAGCTATTCAAATTACGGGTATGCAAGAAATTGCCTAAAAAAGAATGCCTCAATTATCATATTGGTCTGTGCACCGCTCCCTGCATTGGAAAAGTAACCAGAGAACAATACCAAGAGCAAGTCAACCAAGCAAGAAGACTCATCAAGGGAGATTCCAAGGAGATAACAAAGCAATTAGAAAAAGACATGCATGCATTATCCAATCAGCTTCGATATGAGGAAGCGTTAGAAAAAAGGCATCAGCTCCAAGGCATTGAGTATCTGCAATACAAGCAAACGGTCGATAGGTTAGAGCGATTCGATCAGGATGTGGTGGTCATGCAGGTGCTTGAGAACATGGCGATCATTGAATTATTCTCGATAAAGAAAGGTGTTATTTCTGCACGGAAAGAATATCGCTTTGAACATGAGTTCGATATCTTTGAGCAGTTCATTTCACTCTATTATACCCAACAGCCAATACCACGAGAGATCATAACCAATTACGACTTTGAAAATAAGAAAGCGATGCAGCAATTCCTAGAAAAGATCAGACAAGGACCCGTTGAACTAACCATCCCTCAAAAAGGAGATAAGAAAAGATTAGTGGATCTAGCGCTAAAAAATGTGCGGGTGCAGGATGAGCGATTGGTCTCACTAAAAGAAGTATTGATCCTGCCAGCACTTCCGAGGATCATCGAATGCTTTGATGTCTCAAATCTTGGAGAGGATTTTATCGTTGCGGCAATGACTCGATTTTTCGATGCGATCCCTGATAAATCCAACTATCGTAAGTTTGAGATCAAGACAACACAAGCGCAGAATGATTTTGCTGCCATGCATGAAGCGGTCTATAGAAGATATTATCGTTTGCATCGTGAGAACAAAGAAATGCCGAATTTAATTATAATCGATGGCGGGCAAGGGCATTTGAGCGTAGCCCTGCACGCTTTGAAGAAACTTGGTCTACAAATTCCTATAATCGCGCTTGCAAAAGAATTTGAGGAGATATATACTCCAGGAAGATCTGAGCCCTTGCAGATCGATAAGAATTCTCCTATGATGCTGTTGCTTCGGCAGATTCGTGATAACACGCATCGTTTCGTTCTAAGTTACAATAAGCAGAAAAGAAAGATCAGGATGCGAGAGCAGATTAAGCAATAGCTGGCAATCTATAGTGGGCTCAAAATCAAATGGCCCAATAATACGAGACCCAGTAACGGGAACACATAGTACTCATCAATTAATAACATCAAAAATATAGAAGAAAACAAACAATAAATAATCGGTTCAGTCCAGCGTTGGCGTGCGCGAGGCGGGGGTTGCCCCCTACGGGGTGCCGAGGAGGATTTTTCGCAGAAAATCCGTCACACCGCCTTATACTCTTTATTTCTTCACAACATCGGATTCTCAGGACATTTCAGATAATCTTTTTATATCCCACGCAAACTATGAGTCCTATGAAAAAGAGGATGCATAATAAGGCCTATTTCTTTACTCTGGACGCTTTTCTCTCAATGGGCATCTTGACAATTGGCCTTGTACTTTTATTTAGCGCGACAGCGACCACCGAGGACATAACCCAAGTATCGCTTTCATCGACTGATCTTCTCAATTTCTTTGCACGAACCAAGATCTCAGAAGTGAACAACCAATATGCAGGTGTAGGTGGTGTTCTTTGGCAGCAGGGGCTTATCACCAACTATGACAATACTCTCTTGGAGCAGCTAGGTGTTTTCTACTCACGGTCGCAATACGCGGTGGCTGAGCAATTCATCCAAAATCTGACGGCAAATTCGATCCCTAACCAATACCGCTTTGAAATAAGAGTTGATAATACCTTGTTATATCCCACTTCACAATCAGCGCAGTTCATAGCATCAAAAAATAACACCATGGCGCTCATGCCTGCAAGAAAACTGGTTTCTGGATACATAAATGAGCAGCAAGGAACGCTCTATGGTCCCTATGTCGCGGAGGTGCTGCTGTGGCAATATCCCTAAAAAAAAGCAGGAAAGGGATTTTTCTAACCCTTATCGCGCTCATACTCCTGGCGGGATTTGTCCTGTTTTTTACCTCTGATGATCCTAGGCTTAAGCCAGAGCATTCGGCGCATGTGCACATAAACAACATCAATGAGCTTATGGCAGATCTTGAAAGTGTCTATATCCGCGAGAATGCGGATGCGAGCAGTACCCGGGCTATCAATTCATTAGTTACGTATATGCGCCAAACGCAGACATTCCTTCCAAACTTCGAGGGCAGGTTTCTTGAGGTGATGCGCTATGGAACGTACGCGGGAACACCAATCGATACCTTGACCGGCCAGGTATACATGGCAAACTATACGCTGCAGGGAAGATTGCTTGTGCTAGAGAATACGATCGAAGATATCTACAATGTGCAGGTGACTCTTGGCATAGATGGCGTTTCAGCCTATCAAAAAGAGCCA
This sequence comes from uncultured Methanosarcinales archaeon, assembly GCA_964521145.1. Taxonomy (GTDB): domain Archaea; phylum Nanobdellota; class Nanobdellia; order Woesearchaeales; family GW2011-AR4; genus BS150m-G66. The sequence goes on from CAZFPU010000034.1 coordinate 10,749, forward strand.
TGGCATCTTATCGTGGAATCGAATGTAAGCCTTTCCATCAATTCAAGCGAAGCGTCATGGAATACAAACTTCACGGTCTTTACGCAAGTTCCCATAGATAGATTCATCGATCCCTATGTCGCCATCCAAAGCGCGAACACAATCGTGCAGCAATTCAATGAATCCCCCGTAAGCAACCTTGCCTGGAACATAACCAATTTCGAGAACCATGTCAGGACAGGAACCTACACTCATTTTGAGAATGGCCAAGCGCCAAGCTTCATCATGCGATTCACCAATACCGTTGCTGGGTCTTTATGCTGCGGTGTCGAGTCTCTCATCGATCCCAACCAGCTTGGAGCTCCCGACCAGGAAGAATCGTATGTCGATTATTTATTTTACACCCATGCGTATCTGGGCAACTGCGATGAGCTTTTTGATATCATCAATGTGCCATACCTGAGTGGGCTTAAGCTCGAGAACAGCCACGTTTCTCTCTATAGCATCCCGGTAGGGTACTATTCGGTGAATTGCTGATTTTGGGGGTTTTTTGTAAATGCCATATTGCTAATTTTTCCAAAAATTCCAAAAAAACCCAAAAACCCAATTCCCTGAGTACTACTCCCCAAAAATAACTAAACTTTTTAAATCAAATTCGGCAAAAAACACTTTAGAGTAGCAATAACCCTATAAAACATGAATACTGATACGCTGCGAACATCGGCTGATGACTTATACGAACTCGTAAAGGAAAAAAAGAAGATATCCATCGACGAGGCTGCCAAGCTGCTCAAGCTTCCTTTGCCTGTTGTGCATTCCTTGGTCGATTTTCTGGTCGAAGAGCGCATTTTTGGCATCGAATACAAGTTCACAACCCCTTATATCTACGTGAGCCGCGAGCTGCACAGCGGCTCAAAAGCAGGCAAGCCGCTTCTGAGCAAAGAAGATTTTTTCTTGAAGGCCCAGCAGCGAAACCTCCCCACAGAGCGAGTCCATGAGCTCTGGAACAAGTATGTTGAGGAGAACACAGTCCAGTTCAAAGTCCAATTTTATGAAGCATCAAAGAAGAAGGGCATCCCGCAGGAACAGATAGACCAATTGTGGGAAAGATATGTGGCTTATTTAAGGTAGAGGATACTTTTGTAAAATATCGACTCATTTGAGGAATTCAATAAAAAAACAACCAATGAAAAAATACTCTTGCACTAAGATAGCAACAAATAGATTCCGCGCACATTGGCGCGGACTAGATATCCTTGCTTATTCAAAGAATAATGGAGCGAATTAATCACTGAAAATACGAGTGAAAAGACCCATTGCACTAAGATATCAATCAATAAGATACCGCACGCCCGCCGCAACGAACGAAGTGAGTTGCCTAGCCCGTTGGTGCGCTCTAAATTACTTGACCTATGGAAATAAAATAAAAATAAAACATTAAAGCTAAAATCACTAAAAAACTAACTAAAAATGGACATTGACGAATTTTTGGACAGAGAGCTCGGAAGCAAGCAGGGAAGCAGCAATCTGGTCAACACGACAAGCATCCCTCAGCCAGGGGTATCGCCAAGCCAGCTCTCGCTAGCAGGATCAAGCAACATGAACCAGATCCTAAGCCAGCACGACCAATTATGGAAACAGCTCCTAGATATGCAATACACATGGGATCAGCAGACAACAGGTCAGGTGCATCAATCACTAAGATCGCTGCAAAAGCAGTTAATAACATTGCATGGTGATCTTCAGAAAAGAAAGCAGGCAACAAAGACGATGCTGATCCAGCTGCAGGAGCTTATCAGGCTTGGAAATATCAACGCAGCGACGAAACTATACGATCAGACACAAGAAATACTCAGTGGTATCGACGATCTCTTCTTTGAGGATAAGCAGCAGCTAACCTATGAGCTCTCAGCGATCTATAAGGCCATGCAGGATAAATGGGGCACGCAGCAGCAGTTTCAGCTCAAGCAGATGAAACTAAGGCTCGATACGCTCATTCGAGACGCTCACACCCTGCTTCGAACGCCAAAGCTCGATGAAGCCAAAAGAAGATGCGATGAGGCCATGCAGATGTACCTCAATCTGCCGCTCATATCGCTTCCAATGAAGCTCTATTTCGGAGATAAGCTTCTTGATCTCTACAAAAATATCAGCATCCAATCACAGATACGCATCCTGCAAAGCCAGCTAAGCCCTTCGGTGAAAAGCGCGCTCAACACATCACCCATTCCCACGCAAGACCAGTCACGCCAGGCCTATACGCATCAGCAATATCTTGCAAGAAAGATAGTCCAGCAAAAAATGGCACGGGCGCAGGCCCATATGGAAAAAGGATATCCCAGTGAGGCGCATAAGGAACTCAGCACTGTGCTTAAGTTAGATCCAAAGAACAAGAGCGCGCAGCAGATGCTCCAGGATATCATTAAGGGGTAGCTTGTTTTTGGAAAGCTGCCACTGTCCTGCTCGCGGTTCGCCGTTTTTCAAACAAGATTGACATCCCCGTAAGTATCGAAAATCGAAAGATTTTCGGGACTCCTGAAAAATGCCTTGCGTTTTTCATGAGGGACTTCCCCCTGTCAATTCGTGTTGTTCCTAATAACGCTCGCCCTTAAGGACGCTGGCAGCTTTCCGTACCCTTCAAAAAATCACCATGAAACCCCTTCAACTTTTAGAAACATACAACCTGTCGGTAAATGATATCATCGTCACAGTCAGGATCTATCTGATCGAGGACGCATCCGTTCCTACGTATGAGATCTCTATCACAAACATAAGCGATACGACCAAAGTCATCCTAGAGAAGATACGAGAGGAATTCATAGCGCAAGAGACCTTATCGCTTCGATCAAAAGATGAGGCTCTGGAAACAACAACTATTCAGGACCAATTCAAGAAAAGCATCCTGGTCCTTCTAAAGAAATATTTTCCAACAGCAAACAAGCAGACGATGGACATGCTCATCAATTATGTTCTGCAGCAAAACATCGGGCTTGGCCATCTTGAGATCCTGCTCAAGGACTCATTTCT
>CAZFPU010000035.1:0-13718 GCA_964521145.1 uncultured Methanosarcinales archaeon
CATGTACTCACTATACTTACCCTAAATTTAGTAGATGTCTCTTTAGCCATGATCATCTTCCATCTGTTTGTAATGGAAGCAACCTGGATAAGAAAGATCACTCAACCCGCTTCCCAACAGCCATCAAATAAACCAAGAACTCCTTCTGCCCATCGATAGCAAGCAGCTTATTTGCGATCGCATCATCCCATCGTCCGATGCCGCATACTGCCAGTTTCAATGCCTCGCCGATAAGATAGATATTCTGTCCCAGATGTCCGGCGTCGAGATGGATGAATCGATATCCCCGTGGCCCGTACTTCCATGATGTCCTTTTGTGTATCGAACTTAGGAACACAAGGATTGGCGCATCAAAGAGTTCCTGCCCTTCGAGCAGCCTTTTTATTTTCAGATTAGGTATCGTCTGTTCGGATATCGTCTCAAGCTCATGATTTTCGACATCATAATGATATACTCCATCGGGTAAGCCTTGCACTGAGCGCACGATTAGGTAAATCTCAAGGGAATGTCTGCTTCCGGCGGAGGGCGCATTACTTTTGTAGGTGATTCCATATGTTCCACCATCGACAAGCTTTCGAAATCCATTCGCATAGTAGAGCAGTTTTGAAAGATCGTCCATTGACGGCACTTCAAATGAGCGCCTTGACATGCGCTGCTCGATTGCCGCCTCTATAGATATACCCGATCTAGAAAAATTCTTTGGGAGCACTGTTTTTTTCGATCTTATCTTCTTGAAGATAGGAGGGATGCTTTTCTGGTCCAGATTTTGCTTGAATGGTCTTGTAGCATCATGCCACGCAACATACTTTTGCTCATCTTCGCTTAGTTTAGTCATAATGCAACGATCTCATCAAGTTTTTGGTTTCTTAATTGCCTATTCTTGCAGCGCTCAATGACAGATTCGTAAATGGATAGATGAGGGGTCACGATGGCTTTCTTGTCGTGATGGTGGTAATTGTGCATAAGAAAATTGGGCTGAAGGCCAGGAACCAGGACCCTGACTACGGGAATTTGCAAAGCTGGATGAGTATGATCAAAAAAAAGCGCATCAAATCCATGTTCATTAATATCCTTAACAGCGATCTCGATCTCCTTTTTTGGAGAGCCCGCTGTCTTTGTGACTTCCTGCATCGATATTTTTTTTGGATCTTTGGTGATCCATTGATAGGTGTCTTTTACTTTTGAAGGAACTAATCCAAAAAAATCATTGCCTGGCATGATTTCATTGCCCACAAAGCGATAAATGGCGCGATATTGGGCGGCCTCGGTAATTGCGCGTATGAGCGCTATTTCAGGATCGCTTGAAGTCCCTAAGTGAAAATAATCCGTAAAGTTTGCGATGTGCTCATGGGGATGGTATATGAATACTGAGACAGTGCTTAATTTCCAATTCCCTGAAAGATCATTTGCAATGACCACAAATCCCTTTTTTTTTAGATCTGAGAGGATCTGTTTCAGAGCAGGGTTTTCAACAGTGGATAGATCAATTTGTCTGAGAGGCGGCCTATTGAATGTGTTTACATGCAATTGGTGCCGTTCCATGACCTCGCAAAGCGCATGATGTATTGCTTCCTCCTGCATATTTCCCGATGCTAAGCCGGTAGTGCAACCCACATCCCAGAAAATATCAAGAGGATAGCGGAAAAAAACCCATTGAGCAGGGACCCATTTTTTTTTATTATCGATAAGGGACTGCGCTTGCACCCAATCCATCTGCATGGAGTCTATCTTTTCTTCTGTGTAAAAAACGCGATGTAAATTGGTTAGGCCAAATGCATTGCGTGATATTGCATCATGAAGATTATTAAAAGAATCCCTGATGGTCTGTTTATTTTCATGAGAAGAGGCCATAGAACTATATCTCTCAACTCGTTCCATCACTGCGCTTGCCTGGCATTGCGCTATTGTCGCTCCTTTTCCCCATTCATTGGCCCTTTGAGCGCATGCCACCCTATACACGGGAAGTCCCATGGTATCGAGATGGCCAATCTCTTCGATGCCAAGAAAAATATCCTGCTCTAGGAGCTTAAGCCTTTGCAGGGCATGATTTAGGGTATCCTGAGGAGGCTTTGCGTGATGAGAATCCAGAGGCTTGTTGCTGTTCACTGAAAGATTATCCACCCTATCACCTATCCGCAAGAATCAGGAGGTATTTTTATAGTTTTGTCAAGAAAATGAAACTATCCTACTTTGAAAGGTGACCCCACCACCCTACAGGGGGGGCTTCCCGATTAATTAAAAAAGTACAACGCGATCTGCTCTCCAATGGGCTTAGTTATTGAGTCCAGGCCATTGCAACAAACCACCACCCAATGAAGCTGTGTAGGATTTGTCAAAAACCACCAGCGATACACTAGGGACATGATACGTGGCTAAACAGAAGTGGGTTCATCGAAAATTTTCAATTTTTGGGGTGCTCGGAATTCCACTTAATGGTTGCCCCATGGTAAACCCACCATTCAAAGAGTGGTGGAATTTCAAAATTTTAATGAGCGACCTGAAGGCCAGGGAATTAAACCCGAAGAAATATTAACTAAATCCAACTTCTGCAATTAGGATTTGCTGCTCGTTTGCAGGCAATTTCATGGTTACGTTTCCCCTTGGATCTATGATCTGCGTAAGCCCGGTATTCGTTGCCCGTGCAAGAGGTATCCCAAACTCGGCAGCATACAATCTTGGATATAAGCCTGCGATCTCCAATCCTAACCTTGACTGGCTGAAATGGACGTCATTTGAAAGCGCGAAGATCATCGATACGTTTCTTTTCTTGTACTCCCTAAACATGGAGCGCTGGGTCTCTTCAAAGCAAAGGACAATCCCTATTGTTTTATCTTGAAATGAGACCGTAGCTAGATTATTTCCAGGCTTTGTTGGCCGCTCCAAAGGCAATGGCTTTACTGAGATATATTTTTGCATCTTCTCCTTATCTGGTTCGATAAGAAGCGCAATATCGTGCTTATGCCGCTCCCCCCAGCTTGTGCCATTGAGCCACTCCAATGAACCAATGAGCAAGGGAATGTTCAATTCATCAGATAATTTTATTATTTTATCCGATAGTCCTTTATTTTTTGAAAGATCATCAGGAACCGCATACTCTGGCCAGATGATGATGTCTGGATTGTCTTTTTGGGCATCCTCGCTTAGTCTTTCATAGATTGCAAGGCTTTTCCCTGGATTATTAACTCGATCATGCCATGAATCAACAATATTGGCCTGCACTAGGGCTACCTTGATTGTTTCCGCATTTTCATTATTTGAAGCGATGGGTGAAGGGACCAACAAACTAAACCCAAGCACTAACGCTAATAAAATTATCTCAAAGGCAAATATGTTTTTTTTATAATAAATAAAATGGAAGATAATGCTGTTGCCAAGAATGATAAGGATCGTAAGACCATAGCTTGTTATCATCTGCAAAAGTGCCACGAATTGTGGCTGGAACATTGCCCAGTTGAAGACGAAATTGCTCAATGGAGTGAGTGAATACGAGAGCAAGATCAGCGAGAATACAAGCGGCATTATCACTATGCTCGCATTATTCTTTATTCTTTTGATCGCCCGCAATGAGATGCTTACGAAACAAAAGATGGAAACAGTGTGCAAGAGTATAATACCAATGCAGGCCCAGGTGTTATATGGCCAGATCCAATAAAGTGCCAATACGGATAAGGCCAATGAATAGGAGAGCGCATACATCCATTGTTTTTTCCAAGGAAGATCCATTAAGGCTAGGAAAACAGGAACGAGGAATACCCAGACCAGAAAATAGAGGCCATGGATGAAAATCAGAGCGATAAGTAAAGAAAAGATGAGGGTGATAAGCGGGAATCGCGAAAAAATGGAGCGCATGCAATCGCCTACAATAGTGGCAATTTAATTCTTTGTTTTTTGCGGCATAATAAACCTTATAAATCAGCAGCCCACTATCCGCACATGCCCCTCATATCCTCATTTTCAGGTGTTCGCGGAATCTTTGATGATGGACTTAGCGAAAGGGTTGCAATCCGATACAGCGCGCATTTTCTTAGTTTCATCAGGAAAAAATACACAGGCAAGGGAAAAAATGCAGGCAAGATAACAATAGTTATTGGAACCGATACCCGGCCTTCTCGGGATATCCTAAAAAAAGCGATCATTGAAGCATTGGGCTGCGATATCATCGACATTGGAGTGTCATGCACACCCATGGTTGAACTCTGCGTTCGCCATTTCAAAGCTGATGGCGGCATCATCATTACCGCATCACATAACGAACCCGAGTGGAATGGATTCAAATTCTTGGATAATGATGGAGGGGTTTTGGCGGCTTCAGATATGAATTCCATCATTTTAGAATATGAGAGATCAAAGAAACTATCCGATCTTTCATTTTCAAAAAAATACCTGCAGCACACTAGTGATCCCAAAGCATTCACTGAAAGAAAAGTGATCCAGAAGTATGAGGAGAGCAATAGGGCATATATCGATTTTATCCTTGGTTTTCTCTCAAAAACCGATATTGATAACATAAAAAAAGCAAAATTAAAGATCTTCCTCGATCCCAATGGAGGCACGGGATGGATAGCAAGACCAATACTGCGCCGCTTAGGAGTGAGCGTAAAGGCTATCAACATGGAAATTGGTATTTTCAATCGAAAAGTTGAGCCTAATGAGTCATCCTTGTTCTATCTATCAAATCATGTGCGCGATGGCAAGCTTGATTTTGCCGCGGGGTTTGACTGCGATGCGGATCGCGTCGAGATAATGACAGAAAAGGGACTGGTGTCTGGAAATCATCTTTTGGCTCTTATTGCTGATTCAATATTAAAAAATGCAAAAAATAAAGTGATTGTTGTCAATAACGCAACTTCGCTCATGGTTCGAGATGTTGCAAAGAAATATGGGGCAAAATATTATGAAGCGGAAGTTGGCGAAACCAATGTTGTTTCATTGATGTATAAACTCAATGCGCCAATTGGTGGGGAAGGAAGCAGCTCTGGTGTCATTATCCCCCCCAATAGATGCCGTGATGGCCCTTTGACTTTGGTGTATCTGCTTAAGATACTTGCCGCCCAGAACTTGACGCTTGAGCGAGCTATCAAACAATTGCCGATCTACTACAATCTTCGGGAAAAAATTTCTTTGAAAACAAAGGGCATGGAGAAGATAGTCCAGAAGATCAAAAAATACTATTCTTCGAAAAAATATAAGGTTGTTGTCTCAAGGCAAGGAAGCGTGAAGATCTATCCAGACGATAATTCATTCATCTGGTTTAGGGATTCGAGGACTGAAAGCGGCGTTCTTAGGATCATTAGCGATGCAAAGACGCAGGAAAGGGCCGAATTTTTGATGGAAGAAGCATCAAGATTATTAAATTCCAAGTGATTTTCTTAGGATATGACACTGCCTTTGAGAAAATACGATGTTGCTTTGAATCCAAATTATATCGCGCAGCTTGCGCTCCCAAAGATTGGCAATGATAATCCAAGCCCTTTGGAGAAGATCGTTTCTTTGTCGCCATTGCCAAACAATGCTTCGTCTAATGTTGCGTACTTGCCTTCAGCAATAAACCTTGGCAATTATTTTCATGACTATCAGCGACAGGGTTATGAGAATAGCCGCATTAATCAATTGCATGATTTCACGAATAAAGTGCCGGCAAAATGGGTAGACATACTTCCCGAATCCATAATGGGCGGCGTGCTTGGATTTACCTACCTTGGGCAAGGCTATATGGCGCTAAGACAGGATATCCAGGATGACACTTCAGGAGAGAAATTGATGGTCGATGTCCACGAATCAATTCACACCGATGATGAGTATGAGACGAGAATTCTAACTGACTGGATCTTGGATAGAAAGCCAAGAGATAGGTATATCAGATGATTACATCCTGCATTCTTTGAACATATGCTCAAGGTTCTTTGCCGCATCTGAGATCCGTATAGCAACTTTTTCGCTGCCAATCAAAGTAGATCCAATGTATTGCTTAACTGGCCTCTCCTGCTCAATTATCGTTTGGATCGCCGGGCCTCCGCTATCGCCGGGCCTCCCATATAGCGTGGTGCTGATAAGATCATGGGTTATCGCGATCGTGTTATAAGATATTGCAGGCCTAAAAAACTCATGATTTCCTACCAACCCATGCTTGATCCCATCCTGAGTATGCACTTCAAGACCAGCTCCGTTTTTTGCAGCTCCGATAGGAAAAGGTTTTTCTGAAAATTTTGCTTCGCTAGAAATCTTGATTATCCCGATATCTCTTGCGCTATCAAGGCAAAAAGGCCCCGATCTTTGATATACTGTTCCATCGTAGGATTGAATGAGCATACCATCGAGCAACTTTGTTATTTTTGGAACGTGCATGCTATCGCTTTTATGAGATATCAGATCAACGTAATTTCGAGTCATGCAGTGTGCATCGGTTACAATGGTGTCTTTTTTGAGGATGAACCCAAAACAGGTGTGTTTTCCTTGGGTACTGATGAGCCTTACCACTCGCTGCTCGATCTCAGATGTAGCGGCATCAGCAGCCATGCCTGTGTATTTTGCAGTAGTTGTTTGAAATCCAGCGTTATTGCCATAAGCGCAACCCGCAAGTAAAGCCCCAGCTGTCAATGAAAGGTAGGGTGATAATTTCATGGTATCTATGCCCGATAATGTATTGTAGAATTCGCAACGAGACCTTCTAAAGTACCCTTAGCCACTTGAGCTTGTCTTGGCTCCTGCATCATCTCATAGCCAAATCGCTTCATGGGAAAGGTTGGCCTAATGTGAGAGGCATATTGTGTTGCGGCGTACGCAGCGATCAACGCTGCCGCTGAAAGACCTAGCGGAACAATGAACGAATAGTTGTTTGCCATAAGGATTGTGGAGTTAGGTGGTTTATAAATCTTTCTATTTTGTTACTATCAGTAAGTAGTTATTTTTAAAGAATTCATTTGAATTCACCAGGCTCCAAAAAACCCGCTTCTCGTCCCGCATCGAGCCACCCGAAGGAATAATTTAATGCTCCAAATGCCGAGGCCTTATCCCCTTTCTTTTGGAAGAATAACGCATCTTGGTAATATCTTTGAGCGGTGTCTATGATCTTTAGCGCGACTTTATGGTATTCATGATCCTTTGGGATTATGATTTCCGAATGTTCCAATGCTTTTTTGGTTACTGCGAATTCTCTTTCTAAACGCTCTTGGGTTAAGGTGTCCATAACGATTGTATTTTTTATCTTAGCTTATAAATTCTATTGGTGAGGCTTTTAAATAATCCTTCATTACCTTGATTATGGATCTAAGGATAGAAGGCAGGGGAGATCTGGATAGCCGCGAAGGAAATTTTCAGATATTTCTTGATGATCTGATTTTTGGAGATTTGAGAGTTGGAGAGACGCATCCCTCAATTGGCTGGAAGTTTTCATGGAACTCGACAAGAAACACTGCCGATCTGAAGGGTAATTTTGAAACTATTTCTGATCTTCTAAAACATCCAAAAAAACTAGATGATGAAAACGATCTATCTGGCCTCTTCGTGAAGCTTGATTATCCTGCTATATTTCATTCGTTCCAATTCGGCAGCAAAGAAGTCAAGTTGCCCTATCAGTTAAACACAATCGCAGACCTTCGAGATATGCACAATCCCTATACCAAATTAGAACGCTGCCTTTTGTTCTATAAGGGCATGTCGCCTGAAATAATCGAGCATTTCAAGAGATTGATTTTGGTTCCAAATGATGATCTCAAGGAATTTAGCTTTTATTTCCATGAGGGATTGGCGAGGACATTTGATCAGGGAAAATCTAGATTTAAAGATGCCTTTCGCTTCGAGTATGAAGGACGGACACATCATAATGAGGATTCTGGAAGAATAAGATGGTCTTCTTCCATCAGCGCAATCAAAGACGCACTTCCCAATCAAGAATTCATCGAGTGGATAGTAAAAAACCATGAAGATAAGGCTTTTTCAGATTGCGATGCTGCTGAACTTGCAGAGGGAATAGTTGAAACAATACGATCTACATTGGATCCTTCACCGATAACCCATCTGGTCATTCGCGATAGGAAGAATGATCCAAAAAGCTCGCTTTATCTATCCAGTTGGGCAAGGGAATATGATTCATGCGTTTCCTATGTCGATGCGAAGGATGCCTACAATCGAAGGCTTGCATCAGGACAGGCATGCGCCATTGCAGAGATACTCGCGCAAAAAGAAGAGGAAAATAATCCTGGATGGAAATTGCTGGGTTTTCAAAAAAATTTCCCTGCGACGGATAATAGCATCAATTCTGAATTTTTGCTAATACAAGACATCAGCGGCTATTTTTCTGGAATCGGTAATTTATCTAAGACAATGATCTGGGACTACCCTGACCAAAAATCGCTTATGAAAGCGTATCGGAGGGTAGGAGTTCCCGATGGATGGCATCTGCAGGACCATTTGTATGCAGTTAGATTACTACCAGTGCAACTGGAATTGAGAGGAAATGGGCAAAAAGAGTACAAAGGTAATGCTCCAGAACAAAAACTCATTGGAAATCCAGGTTAGTGAAGAAAACCCATCCTTGGAAATTGATATAAAGAAAATAAAAATTCAAATTAACCAAAAAACCCACTATTAGAAAAATATCTACAAAACTATTCAATATTAAATTATAAAAAAGTGGAATAGTAAAATTGAGACAAAACCACGAACAAAGCCAAAGGAAAAACAAAAACTTGCAGAAGAATCAAGAAGAAAGAGATTAAAAACCTAAAAATAAAAAATAAAAAACTACTTAGGAATCAATTTCCTAAGCTCTTTTCCCTTCTCAATTGCGATATCGACCATCTGATTGATATCCTCTGCGCTCAAAGGAGCATCACCGCCTTTTTGCAGTGCGCACAAGGTGCCATCGCTTAATGACGCTACGGTAAGCCTTGCTTCACTTACTTTCTCCTCATCGCTGATCGGATCGACGATGAAGACGTTGGCCATCTTATGCACGGTCACGCTCAAGGGAGTGTCTTTGATCGTTAATTTGGTATTTGTTTTTTCCTTGAACACGATGCGACCATCCTCGACTTTTGGGAAGCGCATATCCTTTAACGCAGCGATCGCTGCCAGAGATGATGCATCAAAGAGATTTCCATCATCATTGATGGTACAGATATCCAAGACAAGCATCCATGCCTTCTCTCCTTTCTCGATGCAGAGCTTCTTGAAATCAACGGATTTGCTCTCGCGAATGCCTCTATCGACAACCCGCGCAAGCTCGACAGCCTGAATACCCGGAGGTCCTGATTCAAAATCAGGGCTTGATAATGGCAATAATTCCGCACCTACCATGATGCTCCCTTGATCGGGTGAATCCGGATATGGCTTCATTATTTCCACTTTGACCCCAACAATCAGTTCGGTCTTTCCAATCTTTACTCGCGCTGAACCTTCCGCTGTCTTTATGACACCGGTTTCCACGCTGATTGGCTGCCTGTATTCGGTAAATGATCGTCCATCAAGTCTCTTTCCGCTTTTTGCGAGCTTTTCGACGTGCTCTTGGATTCCTCTATGCATCATTGTTATCCACCTTGTATTTCTCTTTTAGAGCTTGTTTTTGCACTTCATAGATCTGCTTGCATGCCTTGGTTCCTAATTCTACGACCTTCTGCAGCATTTCCTTGGTTACTAAGCCATCCATCTGAAGCAGCGTTATCTGATTGTGATTGGTCATCATCGCAATAGGGATGTCTGCCACCGGCCCATCTTCATACGCCTCTTCCATGTAATCAAGATCCACAACCAACTTGTCATCGACCCTACCTACTGAGACCGCTGAGACAAGATCTTTCATGAAAAGTCCTGCGTCCGCTAAGGCCATTGATGCTGCGGTTATTCCCGCGCATCTGCTGCCTGCTTCAGTCTCTGGCAGTTCAATGAAAACATCGACAACTGAGTTTGGAAATTCGCTGAGATCCAAAACAGGATCAAGCGCTTTTTCAGTCACCATCGAGATCTCTTTTGATCGCCTAGAACCGCCTGGCCTTACTCGCTCCGAAGAGCTTGAGAAGGGCATCATGTTGTAGTTGCATCTAAGGATTCCCTTGCTTGGGTCCTGCAAGAATTTTGGATGCAGGTTTCTTGGGCCATACACTGCTGCATATGCCACCGTGTTGCCTATCCTAAAATACGCTGATCCGTCAGCTCTTGGAATCACGCCAACCTTTGCTTCGATTGGCCTTGTTTCATCGAATTTTCTTCCGTTTAATCGTTCTTTGTATACCATTTTTACCTTTGTTTTTGTTGATTTTTAATTTTGTTTTTTGTCCTTTGAATTTTGGTTTGATTTTTTGGTTGGTTGAATTTGTTTTACTTTCAAAAGCTAGGTTAGTTAGGCGCTCCCAACACGTCGCGCACTTATAATAGCTATCTTAGTGCAAGAGTATTGGTTCGCTTCTTTTTCCTGCTTTTGATTTTCTAAAAACATTGGTTCAGTTCTCCCTAAAACCTCATTTCTTCATGCTCTGATCCAAAAATTCCTTTACTCTATCGGTGAGTCCTGAGACGTGGCTCTCTTCCTCTATCTTTTGGATCGTCATTATCGCGATGAGTTCGTTCTCAGGCGTACCTTCCATCCAGATGAGTCCATTTTGGCCAACCACGATCTGGCATTGGGTTGCGTCTTTTATCATCGACACCATGCTACCCTGCTTTCCGATGATCCTTGGGACTTTGTTTGGGGCAACGGTGAGTATCCTTCCACCGGTGAGCTTTCTTAGTCCTGGACCCTTCATGGTGACATCGACCAATTTTTGGCTCGTTACCTGGATTATCTTGCAGACGATATCATCGCCGATCGCAAAGAATTGGGTAAGATCTGCTCCTCTTTCAATAAATTGCGAGGTCGCTTCCTTCATTGATAGCATCGCTGAATACGGGCTGTTGGTTTCAAGCCTCCATCCGGACATGTTGACATCCACCACTTTGCAGAGGATGGTATCAAATTTCTTGGGGATGTATCTGCCTGAAAGCGGGATCAGTTTGATGGTTCTTCCTTCCATCTGAACCATGCCTAGCCTTCCTGCGAGTATTGCATCTCCTTGCCGATATGTTCCAGATCCAGGGAAATTATCCATGCCTTGGGCAAGATGCTCTCCAGGGACCACTATTTGTTTTTCCGTTACGAGTGTTTGGTTTTCGCTCATTTTATTTTGTCTTGATGACATTCACCTCTACATCGCCATGGCAGATAGCGTTGATCTTATCATAAAAATCAGCTTCTAGACCGCCGGGCATCTCAATGATCGCTACGAAATAGCCATCATCGCGCCAGGTCTCTCTTAGTATCGTGCCTGCGTGTTTTATCGTGGCGTATGCCTTGGCCGCGTGCTGCGGACCTATTTTTACCTCCAGTTCTTTTACTTCGAATTTAATCGGGAGTATTGGCTTTAATTTTTTTAGTGCTTCTTGGACTTGATGTTCTACCGGGGTAAATTCGTCCGCATGGAACTTCGCTTCCTCGAGGGCATTCTCTATCCTATTGACGGGATGCGGGCTGTGGGTTTTTGGGTCCACGCCATTCTGATGGATTATGTTGACGATCTGCCTATATTTCTTATCCTTGAGCTGCTGCCGGTATTCCGCCGTTAGCTGCACTTCTCCTTTCTGGATTATTCGCGTAGCTATCTCATTGACATCCGTTGTCTCAAATGCGGCATTCAAGGCTGCTTCAGAAACAAGAATACTCTTCTTGGCATCAGAATAGATGTGGGCAACTGCCAGAACATCGTGCATGTCCACTTGCTTTCCTGATTTTAGCGCAAGAGCATTGTCACAATCAACAAGAATCTCAAAATGCTGCCCGTTGCTTGTTATCCGAGCTATAACCGCGTGATCGACTGATACCATGTTATTTTTTCTTCTTCTCCTTCAGATCAGGACCTACCGTTTTTTCGATCTTGTCCTTGGAGAATTTCTTGAATTGTTTCGTGTCAAGTGGAATATACGCCGCATCGATTCTTTCAAGGGTGTATTCATCTCCTAGGAATTTTTTGAGTGCGGTTAGGCATAGCTTGAGTCCTTGTTCGATGGTTAGCGTCTCCTTGTATTCTTGATGCAACATCTCTTCAATCTCTACTTCACCCTCGCCGATAACCGCTGCCTTGTATTGGAAGAAGATGCCAGTTGGGTCTGTTTCGTAGAGTCTTGCTGTTTTATGGTTATCTACACCGCCGATTAGCAATGAGACGCCAAATGGTCTTAGACCGCCTGATTGCGTGCATATCTGCTTTAGATCGCACACATCCTTTACGATGCTTAAGGTGTCAATTGGTTCATCATAGGTAATTCGGTGTTGTTGCGCCTTTAGTTGCGCTCGTTCGATTAGGACTCGGGCATCTGAGAGAATTCCTGATGCGGTCGTGCCCATGTGATCGTCTATCTGCCAGATCTTTTCAATTGCGTCTGGAACGACCAGATTGTCGATTATTCTTTTATCGGTCACGAACAGAACACCGTCTTGGCATACTAGACCGATCGCAGTTGAACCTTGCCTCACTGTTTTCTTCGCGTACTCTACCTGTAAAAGTCGCCCATCGGGGCTAAACATCGTAATTGCTCTATCATAGCCCATCAATTGATGCGGCATCGGTTGCAAGCTTTCTTTGGCCATATATACTATTCCTCCTTGTTTTGGTGAATTTTATGTGTCTTGAGTGTGACTTTGGTATGTTTTTTGGGTTTTTATTTGTTCTGTTGGGAGTTTTGTTTATTGGTTTTTTCTTCGAACTTTTTGATTTTCAAAACTATGATATTTAGGCGCTCGCATTGTCTCGCGCATTGATTTTGTTGATATCTTAGTGCAATGGTAGCTTTTGAGGTTTTTATTGTTTGTTATTATCTTTTCGTGGATTATGTCGTATGATGGTGACCGTATTTGGAACGGGCTTGTTAGAGGCGTAAGCATAATGAGTGTCTTTGAGTGCCAAGCTTATTGTCTGTGCAACGCACTCGATTCCTTCTGCAGGCGCGCTTGGTTCAAATGCGATATTGAGATGGCCTTGCTTATTGAGACCAATGCTTTCTGCCTTTTGCGTGCCTATGGCATAATATAATCCTACTTTTTCGCAGCTTTGAGACAAAATATTGTAGAGCAACTCAAGCTTAGGAGATGCTGTTGCTCTTTCAAGCAAGCTAGGTTGATAGGTTTGCGGGGAAAAAGAACTGATTGCCGCTGCAAGTACAGTGCCTCCGATTGCGTAGTTTACGATTGGTTTCATTTTATGATAAGTAGTTCTCCTTAGTTTTCCTTAGCATTCCCGACGCGCCAACGCTTCTTACTATCACGTCTTTACCATCTATTTGTTTTATCATGACTAAGGATGCTTTGAATTCGTCTGTTTTTTTGTGATTTACCCGAGCCATTCCCCTTTGTTTTGCGGGGTTGAACTCATCATCAAGGGTTATTATGCCTGCTTTTGCCATGCCTAGCGTTCCTAGGAATGTCTGTGCTGCATCTTTGATCGCTTGGTTGGCCTGCCTGCCATCGAACTGATGACTGGATAATATCTCATATGCCACATATCTTTTCTTTTCCCGAAGACTTGGTAATAGCGGCTTTAATCTTCTCTTCATTGTTTTCTAGAAAGTAGCCTCGCTCTTTCGTTTCTCTCTCTAAGCGACGGTGATGGTATTTTGATATATAAAGGTTTCTAACTTGTCAGTATCTCCGATAAGAATTAACCACTTCTGAGTATACAGAAAAAACCAACAGC
>CAZFPU010000036.1:0-13569 GCA_964521145.1 uncultured Methanosarcinales archaeon
TGAAAACGAATTGAATTGGGTATTTCAAAAGAATCTAAAGTAAAATTAGTCTTTGCTTCGATTAACCCAGCACTCGCATTCCTCATATCTAGAAAGTACTCACCAGTAACACCTGGACCACCCAAACTCCCCATAGCAACAGGCATCTCATCAATCAAATCATCAAAAACTAAATCATCCTCTCTCAAATCACTCTCATTCAACATAGCCTCAATCGTCGTAGGAAAGAATTGCTCATCAGGATGGAAATACAAAACAGGCGCATATTTCTCAAGCAATGATTCTTCAGGAATTTCGATGACACTCTCACTCACGTTCTGCTTAAAGACCATCGTAAATCCCTGTTGGGTATAAATCAAATCCAATAGCCCATTCCCATCAATATCGGAAGGGATCACATAATTTTCGCTATCAGACTTAAGTGGATGGCTTGGATCAAAGGCATATGCAAAAACTCTGGTACCATTAAGCAGAAAAATCCCACTTAAGGTCAGTACTTCCATCTTCCCATCGTTGTTCATATCAGCAATTGTAGCAGAGATATGCCTGTCTGTTGGAAAGCTTATCTTTGATTCAAGCAAATTCTCGCCGATATGATTATAGCAGCTAATGGTCATAGTCTCAAAGGTATAGGTATCTGGCCTCTTTTTGTCCTTGAGGAAACAAATATCGTATTTGCCATCGTTATTGGCATCCAAGATAAAAGGATTGGTGCCCCGTTCTATAGTGCCGCTGCTGCTGCCCTCACCGCACCTGGTTGCCAAAGGGCCACTTACCATTTCGCATCTTCGAAAAGACGCGGTTCCTGAGCTATTGATCACAAATAATTCCATAAACCAGTCATTTGCGTTGAACAAGGGCAGCGCATCATCGTATAACATGGAAACTGCGATCTCCAGGTTTCCATCATTGTTTAAATCGACCAAAACTGGCTGACCTTTTTTCTCTACATTGTTGCCATTGATCCCTGGCGGTGTTGCTATCTCATCAATAGTTGCGTTTTTGAATATAGGATCGAATTTTTTATCTACTAAATCAAATGCCATGAGACCATATTCATTATCATTATTCTGATCATGCCAAAACACTGCCTCATCATGGCCATCGTTATCAATATCGGCAATTGCCGGTATCTTTTCGTCAACATCGACAAATGAGGATGTATTGAAAGGCTCATCAGAAAAAGAAGGCAACGACACGATATGCACGTACTGGGCGTTATCCATGAACACACAATAATTATCCTTGCAGGTTATGCCAGCTCCTTGCAGTCCATTCTGAACGCTTATATTTTTTTCTTGGATGAAGCCGTTATTGTATTCATAAACGAATAAGTAGTGAGTTCCAGAATTGTTGGCATTAAAGATTATCTCAAAGTAGTCATCGGAATCTGTATTGTAGAGTATTGGCTGCCCTAATAATTTTCCAACTGTAATATTAGCGATAGAGGAGAGATTGCCTGAACGCACCTGCAATGTGTTGTCATAAAAAAGAACGATCTCTTTTTTTTGGTTATTGTCAATGTCGGCGATCAGTGGCTGAAAATTCATGCCTTTATTCAAAGTAAAGTTGATGAAAGAAAAATTGCCTCCAGAGCCACCTTGTAAGCCAGTATGCATTGCGTCATGCTGAAACTGCAGCCAATCAGCGTAGATAGCGGGCACTAGCGCAAGAAACAGTACAGCTACCAACCCCCACTTCATATCGGCGATGGTTCTTCAATTGTTTAAAAAGATATAGCGACTAAGAAATATAGGTTGAACTGCAGTAGACCTTCAAAGGCTTCCATGAAAATCTTTTTTCTTATAGTGTCTGGCAATGGGTGAAAAAGTATCATTGTGACAAAAACCAATGGACTCTTCGCATTTATTAACGCAAAAAAGAGGGAAAACATTTTCATGGGAGCCACTCAAAGAAACCTTTTTATAATATCCGCTCCCAAAAAGCCACATGGGAATTTCTATGTGGTCAAGAAGCCAAAGATATTTTTCTGGGCACATTTCCACATCACTGCTAATAATCGTCCTATTCTGCCTTGCATTGCGCCTGATTTTTTTCGCAGGCATGGGAACTTCGGATCCATTATGGTACAGTAAAGCCGCCGCAAACATAGGCCAAGGCATTGACCAGGATAACATCGCCACCTTATCGACAAGGATCGGATTGACCTATCCTGTTGGCTTCATCTACAAAATTCTGGGAGTGAATGATTTTTCTTCCGCACTATTCAATCTCATAACATCGATTGGGAGTATTATTCTAATGTTCTATTTTGGAAAATTGTTCTTTAATGAAAAAGTTGGCCTATTGTCTGCGTTCCTATTCGCAATATTCCCCTTAGAGATCGTGTATGCAACTAAACTGACCTCTGACTTCCCGGCAGCATTCTTCATGGGACTTGGACTCTATTTTTTCCTTTATCAAGAAATAAAAGCAGAAAAAAAGCAATGGCCCTACTACTTCCTAAGCGGGATCATGATAGGGGTTGGATATCTGATACGAGAAAGCATGCTCGTTATCGCATTGTTTTTCATCGCTTACATGATCTACAAAAGAAAAATTGCAAAAGAATACTTTTTGGTTCCTATCGGTGTGCTACTCATTTTAGTTTTGGAAATGGCTTTCTTTTTTTCTTTGACCGGCGATCCACTCTATCGAACGCATGCATCCCAAGAAATCCTAAAAGAATCGATGGAGCAGCACGATTACTATGGAAGGCTTGATTTCCCACAAGGTTTGTTTCATTACCCTTGGCTGTTTTTGACAGACCATACCCTTACCTTTTTCTATATGTTCGTCCTCTTGTCCATTGCATACTGCCTTTGGAAGAGAAAAAAAGAAACATACATACTGCTATTATGGTTCATCCCGATGCTGCTCTACATCAGCTTTGGCAGCGGCAGCCTCACCTCATATGTACCGATACGCGCGGTCGATAGGTATACTAGCATCTTCAACATGCCAGCGCTATTGCTGCTTGCATTTTTCCTACTGGATTTGAAAGAGCGAATGAGAAAATGGATCGTGCCCTCAGTCCTTGGTTTTTTGCTCATAAGCTCAATTACGGTCGTTGTCTTTAGAGAAGACAGGAATCAATTAGATTTGCTTAGAGAAGCGCATCCTTATCTTGAATCAGTGAATAAAGCAACATATATCGATAGAAGATCATCAATTGCCCTTAGCTATTTATCAGAATACGAAGGAAATCCATTATTGCAGAGATATCCTGACTCTTTGGAAGGAATCCATGATGCATATGTTGCAGTCAACCATGAGATGATATCAAAGTTAAGGGCAGCCGGAGACGAGATCATCTTTCCTAAAGAAATCGACGCCATTCCAAAAAACTGGAAGTTGGAGAAATCGATTGGCAATGCTCCAAAATACATAGAAATTTATTATGTGCCTTAAAAGATAAAGAGGTATTTGCAGAAATTTACTCTCAAAAAATAAAATGGCCACCTACACCAAGCTCGCATTCAAAGGAGCTGCAACCGTATTCATAATTGCCCTTCTGGCTTCCTTGCTCGCATATGGCATTCGCCTGCTACTAGCGCAAAATCTAAGCGTCGAGGACTATGGATTGTTCTATGCAGTATTCTCGTTTCTTGCATTCATAGCCATATTCAAAACGTTAGGATTTGACAAGGCCATAATCAGATTCATTCCAGAGCTTCTAGCCAAAAAAAAACCAGCGCTCGCAAAAAGTGCAATAATCTATACTATCGTGATTACGATCATAGTCAATCTGGTAACTATCGGGATCATTTATCTTCTGGCATCGTATCTAAGCATCCATTTCTTCCACACAGAAAAAGCAGAACCTATCCTGAAATTGCTAGCTCTTGCTTTCTTTGCAGAGAGTTTCTTTTTTGTTGTGAAAAATGCGTTCCAGGGTTTCAAGAACATGTTTCTTTTTTCTGGCATCGATGTTGTTCGTATTGTCTGTATTCTAACTATCCTTATGATTGGATTCCACTATCTTGACGGTATTCTAGTGCCTGTTCTTGCGTACCTCATCTCATCTCTTATTGTGTTCACTATCTTTTTTATCATCCTCAAAAAAAGAGTATTTGCAGATTGGAGCAAGTATACATTTTCTATAAACAGGCCATTGATGAGGAAAATGTTCAAGTACGGACTTATTGTCTTCACATCAGGGGCTTCCGCATCGATTCTAGGATATACCGATACTCTGCTTTTGACATATTTCTCAGGGCTTACGCAGGTTGCGCTCTATAATGTAGCATTGCCGCTTTCAAAATTGATGCTCTATGTGGGCGTCTCGATTGGAAGCATCCTGCTGCCCCTGACCGCGGAGATGTATGCATCCAAGAAAATCTTGCTCGTGCAGGAGGGGTTGCAATCTATCTATAAGTATGTCATGATCGCCATAATGCCTGTTGTTGCCATCATGCTTTTTTTTGCCACGCTTATAATCTCGCTACTCTTTGGGACAAAGTTCACTGCAGCCAGCGGTGCTTTACAGATCCTAAGCATCGCCATGTTCTTTGGCATTTTACAGTTAGTGCATATGAACTTCTTTATGGGAATAAACAAGCCAAAGACCCATGCCAAGATATTTTTTGTTGGTGCGGGGATGAATCTGCTGCTATGCGTTATTCTGATACCTCGATTTGATATGATAGGGGCTGCGATAGCAACTTTGGCGAGCTATCTCGTAATGATGATCTGGGGGATCCTTGAAGTGAAAAAGATCATTGGAATAGAATTCCCATGGCTGCTCTCAGCAAAGATATTGCTATCTAGCGTTTTGTTTCTGGTTTCCATGTGGATTCTTAAGAGAATTATCATATTGCCCGTGTGGTTTGAGGCGTTTGCTGTTGTATCATTTTCATCAATAGTGTATGCAGCAGCATTGTTCTTATTGAAGGTCGTTACAATCAAGGAAATAAAGTCGGTTGTTCAGAGGATATTATAATTATTCTTCGCAGGATTTTTTAGAAAATTCTCGCTATCGCTCGGGTTAGCGCCTTCTCGCATTCAATGTTTTCCTAAATGATCGACGTTCCCCGGATGGGGCGTCCCCTTTGTCGATTGATCTGTTAAAGTTAATATGCTCGACCTTTGTGGCGCTAACCATCATTTTCTAAAAAACCAAGATATTAAAATAATTTTTTGTAGAAACAAACTACTAAATAACAAATTCTCTAAACAACCTCAAAAATAACAGCCCCATTGTTCTGAAACACCGGTTTGTACATTCCTGACTGTCCATATTCCTGCAGCCTCATATTGATCGTATCGACTCCAAATTTCCTTGCGAACTGCCCATCGAACATGACGTATTTGTAATTGTGTTGTTTAAGGTAGGTATACATTGTCTGCGCGCTCTCGTTGGCCGCTGTTTTTCGAATTTCTAGCAGATCTTCGCACCAATAGCAGATGAACTTATCAAAACCAATGGTAGGGCCATCGATGACAAAGCTAAAGACAGCAGCATTATTGGGAAGATTGTCTTTCATCCAAAGGTATGCCTCCAATTCCTCCCCTGAGCTCCAAAAGCCCCCCGGAGGCCACTGCGCCGTATTTACAGAGATTTTCTGCGCAGTTGAAGTGTAGTAGATGCCAGTAACTAATACCAGCAATAACGCGATCATGCCGAATTTTCCAGCAACTCCTTTTGATAGATCAAGTAGAGCAATAGCCGAGTACGCCGCAAAAATGCACACCGGTATCGCAAAAATCATCCAGGCCCTGAATGGAGATAACTTTATTGGCATCTTTGCGGCATTGACCGCATACAAGGTGAATAGGAACCATATGAACGTCACAAAGAGCCAATAATGCCTTTTTTCGATGATTTCTTTGTATTTTATTATTAGGAAAACGACGCCAATGATTGCGAGTAAGGAGAGCACTAAACCAACACCGACAGGATTATTGATCATGTTCTGATGCTTTGCGAAGAGAAAATCGCCAAGCGTGTATGCCCTATCCCCAGTCCCTCCAAAGGATGCTGCGCCATGGCCCGCCCGAAAGCCGATGCCCTGCAATGTCCCCGCAACGCCGTGCTTGAGGATCATCGGAAGCCACCAGATCAAAAATGATGATGCGATGCCAAGCAGGCCGGCAAGGGCTTCATAGACGAGTATTTTCTTCTCTACAATGCTTCTTACTAGAAAATATAAAATAAAGAACACTCCAAAATACGTGCTATGCGTTGGAGATGAAGTTAAGGTAGTAAACATGACAAGCCCAGAGACTATCCACCATTTCTTATCATAATTGATCTGCTCGATGGCATAAAAGGTGACAAAATACAGAGGCATGGTAAGAGCAAGGGCCCAGATGAAATGGCTAAGAAATGCTGGAATTGAAGCAAGGCAAAAAGTTGCGAATAAAGCCAATTTTCTATTGTTTGAGAATTCTCTAACGAAGAAAAAGAAGAAAAGGACTGCTGATGCGACAATAAGCCCATTGAAGAATTTCAGGGTCCAATAAACAGATTCATTGGTCTGCTGGATTATTCCAAGGAGCAAATCATAGGTTGGCGGGTAGGGATTCATGTATCGCACGATCACTGCCTGATCAGAATATACTTCCTTTTCCATTGAAACATATTTTAATCCTTCAGCATGTCCCCATGAATCATCATTCTCTAGGAATGGATAGGAAAATGCACCGCTGATGTAGATATAGGCTGAAGCAAGGAAAATGAGCAAGGCTCCTAAGGCATAGAGGTCTGAGCTTGTTAGTTTTAGATTTGATGCGATGTTATCTTTTATGGATGAGAAGTTCTTTCCAAGATAATAGAGCGGATAGATCAAGCTAAGGATCAGGATGATTCGCCAATCAGCTGGAAGTCTTATCAAATTCAAGATCATCCCGATAAGAGGCATAAGAGACATCCCAAATCCGAAACGCATGATGTTTCTTTCCAGGAAGTGATCGTTGTTTCTTACAAAGGACGTTATGGTGAATCCAAGGCAGTAGCTTACGACTAGAAAATACAGGATTGAAATGAAGTACATGTAAGAAATGGGTTTTTTATGATTTATATATATTGCTGTCAGCTGAAAAATGCATGCATGTCAAAAGCGAATTTCTTGTTGATGCCCTCTCCTGTAAAAAAGCAATCTATTTATAGTTCTTCCTCGATAAATGGAAAACATGCCACATTTTGAAGAGGATATGAGGAGAAATGGTCTTGTTAAGATAGGGATCGTATTTTCTTGTTTGTTGCTGGTATGCATGAACGCGAATGCCAACACTTGCGATCTGCAAACCAATAATTGTTGGGAGCAAATGATGAAAGAGGGGCAAGTCCCGCCAAAGAATGCCTTTAAGGGCATAGATACATCGAAATTAAATAAAGAACACCTCCAATATTATTTTCACCACTATGCCAAACAAAGCCCGCTTAAGCCAACTGCAGAAGAAGAGGGTGCGATAAAGCTGCTCACCAAATTCGAAGCACAGGAGAGGACCAAAATAAACTCATTCCAGATACAAAGCGATGATAGATATGCCATGAATGTTGAATTGAGGGAAAGTGTGGCTACAATCATCTTTCCTAAAGACTACGGACCTTTGATGTCTTTTGCCAGCAAAGACAGCGATGGAGATGACCGCAATTATATTGGTGTTGGACCTTTGGCAATGCAAGGAGAATCTAAATTAATAGATGTAGGCCATGAGGGAAATATAAGAATCGAAGCACGACAGAGTAGTTCGGTATTAATTGAACAAACAAGGTCGTTTTTTGGAGCAGATGGGGTTAAGCTCTCTTTTGGTCTTGGGGGCAATGATGAAACTCTCACGTTTTGCTATGTTGAGCCTTTGTCATCCTCAAGGAAACAAGGTTAAGCATATGGATGTATTGGGGGAAGATAGAATAGATATTTTTGTAGAAAAGGGAAGTTTGGAGGTTTTTGCAGATAAAGAATTGCAATCAATCAGGGAAAATATGCTTGTACATCTTGACATTCCCAGAGGTCAGGGACGAGTAGATTTCAGGGATGCTTCAGGAAAAGTAATCACCATAACCCCTAGAGACTGGTGGCCAAAATTGTGGTATGAAAGAAGCCTCCTTAGGATATTTGGATTGCCACCTACAGCGAGCGTGATTGAGCCACTCGCTAAAAGCTCTGGATTCCTAAAGATAGTTGCGGCTGAGGGGGCAGTGGCCATAACACCGCAATCCGATTTCCTGTTGGTAAGCTTTAGTCAGACCGAAGAGGATTCTGGAAAAGAAGTCGGAAGGATTCGCTTCCAATAAGACGATAATAGAACCCGGCAGTTTTTTGAGTATTTGCTTTTTATTCAAAACAAAAACATATTTAAAACAACTTCCTTTGTCCCCCTCTATGAAAATAGTAGTCACCATTCCAGCCTATAACGAGGCCGATACTCTAGGCAAGGTCATAAAGAATATAGATTCTGTTCTTAAAAAAACAAAGCATGATCATAGCATATTAGTTGTTGATGATGGAAGTTCTGATAAGACAGTGCAGGTTGCAAAGGAAGCTGGCGCAAAAGTCTACTCTCACCCAAGAAACTATGGGCTTGCCGAAACATTCCGAACTGAACTGCAACGGGCATTAAAAGAAAATGCAGATGTCATAGTGCATATCGATGCCGATGGGCAGTATTTAGCTGAAGATATTCCTAAGCTTCTAAAGGAAATAGAGAATGGGTATGATCTGGTTTTAGGCAGCAGATTCAAGGGCACGATAGAAAGCATGCCAATAGTAAAGCGCTTAGGCAACAGGGCATTCTCAAGAGTCATATCAAGGATCACCCACATGAAAATATCCGATGCGCAGACAGGCTTTCGGGCATTCACCAAAGAAGTTGCGCAGGAGATCGATATAATCTCAAATCATACCTATACCCAAGAGCAGATAATTCGGGCCATCAAGCATAAGTTCAGGATCATTGAAGTGCCGGTCTACTTTGCCAAAAGAAAAGATAAGAGCAGGCTCATTGGCAATCCACTGGGCTATGCCTTGCGTGCCTGGGTCAATATAATACGGATATATCGCGATTATGAGCCTCTGAAACTGTTTGGGATTCTGGGTGGCCTTATTTTTGGAGTTGGGCTTATCATTGGCCTCTATCTTGTCCATCTGCATTTTAGCAGTGGGATAACGGGGCATTTTGGCCTTATGATGTTTGATATCCTGCTTCTTAGCATCGGCTTTCAGATCATTATTTTTGGCTTGCTAGCGGACATGCTCAAAAAATGAAAATTTTAGTTCTTACCAGCAGATATACTGCAACTAGGGATATAATAAGCGAGGATTTTGGGAGGCAGATGCGGCTTTGCGAAGAGTTAGTAAAGCTGGGCCATAGCATCGATATGTTTGTTGCGGATTACAGAAAACATGAATCAAAACAAATCACTATGCATGGGATCGATATAACGATACGCCCCTTTGCCATTCGTTCATTTTTCTCATTCTATAAGGAGTTTCTAGAAAAAGCAAGATCAAAAAAATACGATGTGTTGATCGCCTCAAGCGATCCGCTGTGGGGAGTCGTTGGACTAAAGGCAAAAAAACAAAACCTAAAAATGTTTTTTCTCTACGACTTGCATGACAATTATGAGACCTACGATATGTATCGAATCCCTTTTTTCAGGTTTTTTGATAGGAACGCAATGAAAAAGGCGGATGTCATTACGACGATAACCCATCAACTCAAGAAAAAAATAGAAAGAGTGCGTTCAAAAAATGTTTTTGTGATAGAGAATGGTGTTGATAGGGCCATTTTCAGGCCTCTTGATAAGAAAAAATGCCGCAAGGATCTCAAATTGCCCCAAGACAAGAGATTGATCGTATATACGGGCAGCATCCAGCGCTATGAAGGGGTCCATCGATTGTTGTCGATGTTTTCGTTACTAAAAAAAGAGAAAAAAGACTGTATATTGGTCATTGCCGGAAGATACGCAAAAGGCGAGGAAAAATACATTGATGTGAAGCAGGAAAATGTTATCTATCTTGGCTCCCTCTCGCAAAAAGACGTGGCAAAAGTGATCAATGCTGGCGATGTTGCCATTGTTCCTTATACCAACAACTGGCAGGTAACCTACGGGTTCCCCTACAAATTAGTCGAGTACATGGCCTGCCAAGTTCCTATTGTGGCAACAAGAGTTGGAGATAATCCAAAAGTGCTAAAAAACAAGCAGTTTTGCCTCTGCTCTCCTGACAGTTTAGAAGATATGAAGCAAAAGACGATAAAAAACATGGAACTTGGACGTATCAACTATGAAAAGGATCTCAAGGAGTTGACTTGGAAAGTTCTTGCAAAAAAAATTGATTTGATTATAAAAAATGCTTAAGCTCTATCTGGCCCAAAAAAAGATCGAAAATGAGATAAGAAAGGTATTTGATAATTCCAAGGATATTGTTTTGGATATTGGATCTGGCAAAAATCCATATTACCATGAAAAGGTCAAAGGCTCGATAATAAAATGCGAC
The DNA here is from genome assembly GCA_964521145.1 of uncultured Methanosarcinales archaeon. GTDB lineage: Archaea > Nanobdellota > Nanobdellia > Woesearchaeales > GW2011-AR4 > BS150m-G66. The sequence goes on from CAZFPU010000036.1 coordinate 10,446, forward strand.
CTCAATGGAAAGAATCCAATCGACATCCAGGGCTCTGCTGAGAGCCTCCCATTCAAAAAAGAATCATTTGACAAGATAATTTCAATAAATGCCCTCTACTACGCTTCAGACCCAAAAAAGACATTCGATGAGATTCTGCGCGTTCTGAAAAAAAATGGGACTTTGCTTATTGTCTCACCCTTCATCTACCCCATCCATGATGCCCCCAATGATAAATATCGATTCAGTGAATTTGCATATCGAGTATTGCTAGAAAAAGAATGCAGGGAAATCATGATAAAGCCCATCGGGGGAATCTTCACGCTGCCGCTTGTCTTCTTGCGCTCAATAATCAAAGGAATCCCCTTATTGTTTCCAAAAAAATTGAGAAAAATGGCAATGATCCTATTATTTATTGTACTGCTGCCTCTGTATGTGCTGGCTCAAATCCTCACCTTTCTTGATGTTCTTGATAAGACAAGACGCTGGCCCACTTATTATCTAGTAATAGCCCATAAGAAATAAGATGGAAGCAAAAAAAATAACATTATTGGCATTGGTATTGCTGCTTGCATTAGGGGTTGCGTTCGCTCTGTATCTGTCAATAATTCAGATCATCATCGATCCCTACCTTCAAAAGACCCAGGGAAGCTTGTTTGCGCTTGCCTCATTCTATGAGACTCAAAATCCGCATGATGCCATCTATTTTTTAGGAAGCAGTCAGATGCGAGATGCTATCAATGCACATAGTATAGAAAGGCAGCTTGGCAATACCACCTCGGCATACAATCTTGGATTTACAGGCGATCTTGCACTCAGAAGATTGGCTGAAATAGATTCAATCTTAGGAACAAAACCAAAAATCATTGTAATTGGCATCACCTTTCATTCCATAAGCGATAGATCTCATGTTCCAGAAGACCATCTTGCGCTTGTTTCCCAGAAGATGAAGACAAACGAAAAAACAGAACTGTTTTTTGATCAAAGGCAACACGAGCTTATTGATTATAATTGGTTAGATAGGATCATCTTCAAGAGAAAATTCATCTTTGCGGCAATTATTGATATAGTAGGTTTAAACCGACAGAATGAATTCGAGGACAGCACCAATGTTGTCGGCAATTTCAAGGATCCATTCTTCTATAACAAAAACCAAAGCGAGGAAGTGCTCAAAAAAAAGCTGGGGCCAAAGACAGAAATGTACAATACGTTCGTGGTTAGCAGAGAAGACAACAGCAACAAGAGGGCATTGATTGAGTTTATTCGCATACTAAAGGGTGAAAAAATCAAGGTCGTGATTCTTGATATGCCAATTCACCCCCTCTTGCAAAAGGAACTTCCAGAAGAGATAAATCAAAACTATCAGGCCTACATAAACGAGTCCTTACTGCCAATAGTGGATGGCTACTTCGACTTCCAAAGGGAATATGACCAGAGCCATTTCCTCGATCTTACGCATCTCAATGCCAAGGGCAAAGATGATTTTTCAGCTAAGGTCGCGCAAATACTCCAGGAGATGATATAAGATGCTCTTCAATAGCATAGAATATGTAATATTCATCGTAACCTTGATTCTCATAATAAGTGTCTTAAAAAACGGGAAGCATCAGGTTTTGCTGCTTCTTATCGCAAGCTATGTCTTTTATTTTGTCGATAGCGGGATTTTGATTTTGCTTCTGCTCTTCTCAACGCTTTTTAATTTTTTTATTGGCAAAAAGATACAAGAAACAGGCCAAGACTCCCATAAAAGATATATTCTCATTTTTGGCATTATCGTGAATCTTGGCATTCTGGGGTTTTTCAAGTACGCCAATTTTACAATTGATACCACAAATTCCATCCTTGCCCATATCGGAATTACAAATTCATTGCCTTTCCTAAATATCATCCTTCCCGTAGGGATATCATTCTACACATTCGAATCGATAAGCTATATCATCGATGTATTTAGAAAAAAGATGCCAGCGGAAGAATCAATCCTTAACTATGGCTTTTTCATCTCATTTTTTCCGCATCTTGTTGCAGGTCCCATAGTTCGTGCCTCCGATTTTCTTCCACAGCTAAGAAACAAGATAGTGCTTCATTATGAGAATCTAAAGATAGGACTAACATTCATTGCGTGGGGAATCGTAAAAAAGGCTGTTTTTGCCGATAACATCGCCCCTTTGGTCAATTTGGTGTATTCGGACCCAACGGGTTACTCCTCAATCCCAATAATTCTTGCAACACTTGCATTTGGCATCCAGATCTATTGTGATTTTTCAGGCTACACTGACATTGCGATCGGAAGTGCGAGGCTTTTTGGCCTCGTCTTGCCAATCAACTTCAACAAGCCTTATTTTGCAAGAAATCCAGCTGATTTCTGGAGACGCTGGCATATATCATTGACATCATGGTTTCAGGACTATGTGTTCACCCCCTTATACCTAAAATTCTCAAAAGTGAAGCTATTTTCAAAATTACAGCTGCAGACAAAGCACATGATGGCATTCTCATTGTCTATTTTCTTTGGGCTTCCCTTGCTAGGCCTTTGGCACGGTGCTGCCTGGAATTTTGTCATATTTGGAGTATATCACTGCTTTCTTACATTATATTTTCATTTCACCAGGAATCGCTGGAATAAAATCTGGGCATCGAGTATCTTCAAACTTCCATTTATGCAACTCAGAGTGCGACCAATCATAGCAATTCTCTTGACGCAGTATTTCGTGTTCCTAAGCTGGATATTTTTTAGGGTTAAAAAACACGAACTGTTCTGGCCGCTCATCAAAAAGTATCTTTTCTTGGATATTGTGATAGATCATAACATCCTTTCATTCATCTGGCAACAGAAAATACCCTTGTTTTTTATCATCGCATTCATAATCCTGCATATAATCAGCTATCTAAAGAAGGATTCGCTCGAATACATTCAGACACTAAAGATGAGGTATTGGTTTGTTTTCATAGTGCTTGTCGTCTTGGTGCTCTTTGCCCTATCGCCTTCGCTGAGCACTGAATTCATATATTTTCAATTCTAAGGCTTGAATTTTTTGAAGGTCTTCAGTCCCTGCCATTATCGCTAGGGGGGCAGGAGCGCAATGAGTCTAGAATTACGTGAGTTGAACGCGAATCGATGAACTGCCCATTTTAACAAACTATAGAA
>CAZFPU010000037.1:0-13495 GCA_964521145.1 uncultured Methanosarcinales archaeon
TGAATAGGACCATTGCCGTTAAAAAAATGCGCGGATCCAATATCATTCCTGGAATGAACAGCATCAAGTTCACTGATACCGGGCTTGAAGTTGAGGAATTCAAAGCATTTTATTGAGATTTTTCTATTTTGGTTTAAAGCACGTGTCTTGCATATTTTTGCATTTGGTTGTTAAGGCAGCAGACGGCCAAAATCTCCGATTTTGTCCTACTCGGCACCCCGTAGGGGGCATCCCCCGCCTCGCCTGCGCCAACAGAACTCTCCTTATTGGCATTATATCGATCACTTCTTTAGCAAATCTTTTTATACTGTCTTTTCCAAAACAGCAATATGGTTTTTGAAGCGCTCGTAAATCCGCTCTCGGCTGAAAAGAGGCCCTGGGAGATGTTTTTCATTGGGATGATCTATAGCTCGCTTGCCATTGTCTTAAGCCTCTATATCTTCAAGGAATATGCTTCGCTAGTCATGATTTTCCTAACGGTGCTTGCTTCAATTCCGATATTGTATGCGGCGGCAAGGATAGAGGAGAAAAAGGACCTGGTGATAGAATCCAAATTCCTTCTGCTCAAGGAGCATTCCAAAGCATTATCGTTTTTCATGTTCCTTTTCGTTGGCTTTGTGGTATCCTTTTCACTGTGGTACGTGTTTTTGCCCGATGATACCACAACAATTCTATTCAAGGCGCAGGTAAAAGAGATCGCGAGCGTGCATAGGAGCATGGCAACGGGCAATGCAATCGACACATTGGGCGCTTTTGGCGCGATATTTTTCAACAACATCATGGTCATGGCTGTTGCCTTATTGTTCGCTTTTTTCTATGGCGTTGGAGCTATTTTCATATTGACGTGGAACGCATCGATAATTGGGGCAGCGATAGGCAATTTTGTGGTAGCCAGCCAATCGCATATTGCCACTGCATTTCCTATGGGGTTGCTCAGATACTCGTTGCATGGGATCCCCGAGATGCTTGCCTATTTCATGGCAGGGCTTGCCGGAAGCATAATCTCAATTGCCATCTCAAGGCATGACTTTGGCTCTGGCAAATTCAAGAAAGTGGTTGTCGATTCATTGGATCTTATGTTCATGGCCGTCTTAGTATTGTTTGTTGCAGCGCTTTTGGAAGTGTTTGTGACTCCGGTGTTTTTTTGAGGAACGGATATGGTGGGAAATTGGAATTTTTATGTTAAGAAAACGAATACAAGAATCATTTTTCAGGATAATTCAGAAGAGAAATGGTGGGTCAAACGCCTATGTGTATACCTTTGCTACTATGAGCTTCAAAACCAAACATTATTGGCACATCTTCGAAACCTTATGTTCCATTTGGGAGATGGAAGATTTGAATACAATGTTAGCCTTGAGAACGTAAAAAATAATCTCGTGCCGCCGATGACTGCATATCCGGATGGCAGTATCATGATTCGAGTCCCAGTTTGGAGGATTTATCAATCATTATACGGCATGAGCAAAGTTAGAACAATGATGAGGGATGCGCTTACTCATGAATTGGTTCATTCGCTGCATTTTTCAATCAACCCCTCCCTCTCAAAGACTGCCAGGGCAATGAACAAGCTCAGACTTGCATATCTCCAATCGGGTAAGGAGTTCGCAGTACCAATGCTTCCGCACATTCACATGGAAGGTTTTCTCTCAGCCTTTGTATACCAAGTAACGCTTGAGGGATTCTCTGAATTGTTTCCAAAACTCATCCACTACAATTTAGAATTTACTGAGGACACGTTCAAGAAAAATTATGCAATAGCGCTTCAAAACATCGAAGTGGGCAAGAAGTTTTTTGCGCAGGTAAAAACTATTAAGGATCGAAATGATCCGCGCCTAAATAATTTGATGATGAATTTCCTCAACATCCGGTATCAAAAACTCTATTACAGCACGGGCTACCATATAGTTTATTCCATACTATATCTGCAAAATGAAGATTTGAAAACGGATATCGATAGATTGGTCGCGTATTTTCTTTCGGATATAGGTACCGTCACTCCCAAACGACTTGTAACCCTTTATGAGGAACTCATGAGAAGCAATTCAAAACGACCGATAATCTCTCTTGAAAATCCGGATGCACATCTGAATCTTGGTGAAGTTACGAAAGAATGGCGTCGATTGTTTGGAAAAGCATAGGCTCGGTTTTATTTTGATGTATTTTTCTAGCACTTGGCATGATTGATAGACTTATTCAATGATATGTAATTGAACAAGACATCGCATTTTTATCCGGATAAATGATTTTGAATAACATTTATATCTCTCAAAGCGCTATACGCTCTTATGAGATCTTCACTCAAAACTATCCTCTTGGTAATAGCATTCGTGCTATTGGCCCTAGTCATTATCGGTTTTTATCAATGGATTAGCATATGGAGGGAATTCCTATGATACGAACAATAATTATTTTGGGATTATTGACTAGCTTGCTTGTCGGTTGCAGCGCAGAAGCAAAATTAAAAAATGAATTGGAAGCAGCTAATTACTGCGAAACGAAGAATGACTGTGTTCTTATTGGAAGCAAGTGCCCTTTTGATTGCTATATCTATGTGAATGCGGATAAGGCAGATATTTTGAAATCAAAAGTTGAGGCATATGAAAGCAAATGCGAGTATTCGTGTCTTGCGTGTGCGGATGTTGCTTGTGTTGAAGGGAAGTGTGAGCTGGCTTGCGCCTAACTTTACAAAGACACAACCTTTCTTCAAAATAAGTAATAACTTCTTACTACATATTCAGTATGTATTAATACGTAATAGTAATATTTAAATATACGAATTTCTATACTAATGTACGAAAACATAAAGCTTTATATATGATTCAGTATGTAAGCGTATGTAGTCATATGAAAGAGCGAATTACAGTAACCCTAGACAAAGAACTGCTTTCTTGGCTAGATTCCAAAGTAAACTCCAGGGTATTCGCCAACAGAAGCCACGGCTTTGAATTCTTGATATTTGAAGAGAAGGGAAGCAAAGAAAAAACAGACCAAGAGCACGAAGACCAATGAACGAAAACCCCATGCAACCACTACTATTCTTCTCATCTTTTTTTACAATTTCTATTTTTGAAAATAAAAGATCGGTGCAGTTCCAGCCGCGCGCTGGCCTTGCAAGCAGTAAAGCACCCTGCGAATCGCAGCACTATAAATGCGCAACGCATTGGTTGCGCCTAAATAACACGCTTTTGAAAAATAAAATGATCTGTAAAGCATAGAAATAAAAAATTCAAACCTTCAAAATGAAAGATAGAATCACCATAACCCTAGACAAGGAACTTCTCAAGTGGATAGATGAACAAGTCTCCAATAAAAAATTCGCCAATAGAAGCCACGCTTTAGAATTTCTCATAGCAAAAAAGCAAGAGCAACACCAAGAAAACCAAAAAATAAACCATGAGTAAATTCAACTTAGAAAACAAGGTAGTGTACTATTCGTTCCTATCCCTCTTAGTTCTAATCGCAATACTTGCAGCAATTCTCTTAAAAAATTTCATCGGCTTTGCGCCGGGAATCGATTCACAGGCTGGAAATGTGACCGCATTAAAGATCTATGACCAGAGAGACACGCTGAGATGGCATGGACTCTTTGGGCTGGCTTTCATGGAACCAGGGTTTGGAGAGGAGCAAAGCGTTGATGTGACTCCTGGAGAGATCACATCGAAAATATTTGTCTTTGAGTGCATAGATCCGCTCAATAACAATCAGGAATTGTATGCCGCGCTCATAAACAACGTCTCATTTGATAACGTAAGCGCTGGCGATTATTCGATGATCGATTCTCTATTTAATCTATCTGAGAACAATTCAGACAATGCCCAACGCACATTCACGGACTTTGTGAATATCTCGCTAGGGAGCACCTTGATTCAGAATATCCCTGCAGTGTACACGTATGTGGATAGCAATCCTGATGGCGCAAAGAGTTTCTATACGGGAATTCTCAATGCAAGCGGTGATCTCCTGCTCGTGACACGATATTACCATGAGAGCCAAAACAGCTTCAAGAGCTCTTCAACAAGGTTTCAGACTTTGCTTCCAACGCCAAACTCTTCGATCACGTATTATTACTTTGTGGATCCTAATGATCAATGCCCTGGCGGCCTTTCACTTGGGCAGGCAGGCGATGCACTCGTGCAAGGATACGTTTTCAATAGCCTCACCTCGCAAGGAATTCCCAATGCGATGGTAAGCGTTGGGGGCAATCAGTCATTTACTGACGCAAATGGTTTTTTCAACATGAGTGTTCCTGGAGGCTATTACTATGATCTCCTTTCCATAAAGCAGGGATTCATTACAAATATTACAGCAATAAACACGACGATTGGCCTTACCACGCATCAAAACCTGACCATGGCTCCAGACCCTGGTCTTGTTGGTCCAAATGGTTCGGTTCGAGGATATGTTCGGGATAACTCCACTAACCTTCCTCTGGCCAACGTAACAATAGCCGCGCACGCAAAAACCCTCTATTCGAACGCATCGGGCAATTTCTCATTTAACCTTTCCCAAGGAGTCTATGTCATAGCAGCAAGCCTGCCGGGCTATCTTCCATTCGTTGGCAATGTGACGATAATTGCCAATCAAAACCTTAGCTACATAATCAACATGACTCCCTTTGTGCAGGGAACGATCGCTCCCGACGCGACGGTAAAGCAAAATGGGACGTTCTATGGATTTGTAAGCGATAATGAGACCAACCAATCATTGCAGGATGTACGGGTAAGCCTCAATGGGCTCGTGAACTTTACGAATGTAAATGGCCTCTACAATATGACCACATTTGAAGGAACCACTAACCTTGTCGCTACAAAAGCAAATTATAACGTGTTCATCCATGAAGTGAACATCTCGGCAAACAACATAACGCGCTTCAATTTCAGCATGGGCAGAATCATCGCGCAAGAGGAAGATCTCAATGGCACCATAGCGGGGTTTGTTCGAAATTCCCAAGGGCAGTTGGTTTCAGGAGCATTCGTGGCATCCGCGGGGATCGCAACCCTAAGCGATAGTTCTGGATTTTACAATCTAAGCGCGATAATTCCAGGAACGCACAATATCATCTCGACCGCGGCAAGCTATCGAACATACGTGAGCACGGTCAATGTCTCTGAAAATCAAACAACATATCATAACATAACCTTAGAGACGATAATTACGGCGGGGTTAGGGACCGGTCAAGGCCCTGGGCAAGGAGCAGGAAGCGGAGCGGGTTTAGGGCCAGGTCAGGGTCCTGGCACGGGGATCAAGGCGCAGACAGAGCAGCCAACCGTAATTCTTGACTATGACATTTCCATTCGAAAAATAATCGAGAAGATCAGGGAAGGAAACTTCCTTACGGTTCCAGTCACCATTCGAAATTACAAAGAAGACACTATATCGATAAAACTAGAGATCGAAGGCAGCGCAAAAAAGCTGATCCGGCTCGATCGGACACGGTTTAGCATCGAAAGCACGGCAACCGCGGAGGTCACGCTTACTATCCTTGGCAATGAGGAGCCAGGCATCTATGAAGGCTATCTTGCGATAAGCGGGGATATCGAGGACAAGATCCCTATCTATATCCTACTTTATGAGAAGGACCTTCTGGATGTTGAAGGATTAAAACTCGATATCGTAGCGCAGAAGAAAAAAGTAAGCCCTGGCAAGAAATTGCAGTTTCGAGTCGACTTGCAAAATTTGCTAGAAGATGAGCCTTACAAAGTCGATCTAAGCTATGAGCTTGAAGGAATCTCAAAGAACGTAACATATCCAATAGAGACCGAGAACATCTATCTCATCACATCCTATTCACTTGTCAAATCTTTTGCGCTCCCCGAAGAGATCAGTCTTGGACAGTATCGGCTCAAAGCGAAAGCAAGCTATCTTGGAATTGAATCAGACGCCCAGACGATCATTGAAGTAAAGGATCCTTGGTATCTCTATCGGTTCTTTGGCCTGATCCCACTATGGGTTCTTGCTTTGATCGGTATTAGTGCTGCAACTATCGCGTATCTTATCTGGTTTTTCAAGAAGAGAGCTGAAGATAAAAAAAGATACCACATCGATCTTGATTACAATCAGCTTCCAAAGCCAGGGCCCAGAAGCGCGTTTGTGGGGCTTATTGCGGAGACCACTAAAAAAACATATTTCGATCTAGATGTGATGCAAACCCACACATTAGTTGCTGGTTCGACCGGAGGCGGAAAGACGGTAGCAGCGCAATCCATTATCGAAGAAGCATTATTGCATGGCGCATCCGTGTTGGTCTTTGACCCAACCGTTCAGTGGACCGGATTTTTAAGCAGATGCCAAGACAAGAGATTCCTTGAGCTTTATGCCCGCTTTGGACTTAAGAAATCCGATGCACGAGCATTCAATGGAAACATCCACCAAGTGACCGATCCAAGAGAGATCATAGACTTCAATAAGTTCATGAAGCCTGGAGAGATCAACGTATTTGTCGTCAACAAGCTCGATACGAGAGATTATGAGATATTTGTTTCTAATACGATCCGAGAAGTTTTCAAAGAAAACATGCCAGAGAGCAGGCAATTGAAATTGATGCTTGTCTTCGACGAGTTCCACCGCCTATTGCCAAAATATGGGGGCACTGGCCAGGTACTGATCCAGGTAGAGCGGGCAGCAAGAGAATTTAGAAAATGGGGCGTTGGCCTCGTGCTTATTTCACAAGTCATCTCCGATTTCCAATCAGAAGTCCTTGCGAACATAAACACCCAGATCCAGATGCGAACCAAGGATGAGGGCGATCTGACCAGAACCAAGAATGAGTATGGCGAACGCTATCTGCAATCATTAGTAAAAGCTGCGGTCGGTGCGGGCATGGTTGAGAATTCCAATTACAACAAAGGCAAGCCCTATTTTGTCCAATTCAGGCCCTTGCTGCACAGCACCGTACGTATCAGCGACGCTGATCTTGAGAATTATAACAAGTACAACAGAGTAATTGATGATCTGGATTATCAATTAGAGCAGCTGGAGAAAGAAGGAATTGACATCTTTGATCTAAAGCTAGAGCTCAAGCTAGCGCTCGATAAAGTGAAGGCGGGCAGTTTCAACATGGTCGACATCTATCTCGAAGGGCTAACGCCAAGGCTCAAAGGATTTTGGTCCAAACTGGGCAAGGAGCCAAAGCAGCGAGAGATCCGAAGGATATCAGAGGCTGAGCTCAAGAAGGAGCTCGATAAGGCAAAAAAATGGCGAGATAAAGTGGAAGGAAAAACTCCAGCGCAAGAAGAGCCTACAGAGGAAAAACCGGCTGGCGATGATGAACCGGTAGCAGAAGAAACGCCCGTTGATAGTGCAAAGCAGGAGCAGGAAGAGCAACAAAATGTAGAATCGGCAATCGGAAAGGCAAAGGCTGCCAGAGAAAAAAAGATCGAATCCGATAAGGCGCAAGAAAAGCAAGAGCAAGCCAATCAAAACAAGCCAAGAAAACCCGGTTCCGGGCCAAGTGGTCCCGCCCCCCTTGATCATACTATCGAAGAAACGCTCCAGGAAGTTGATAATGCCCTACATGCAAGCAACAAGGCAGCATTGATATCTCTTTACAAAGAGCTGCAAGTGGCGTATCGATTGGCAACAAAAGAGATGAAGCTTGCCATTCTTGATAAATGTAAATCGATCCAAAAGGTGATAGCACAATGAAAGAACGAATTACCGTGACCGTAGAGAAAGAATTGCTTGCATGGCTTGATTCAAAGATAGACCATAGAGTGTTTGCCAACAGAAGCCATGGATTTGAATTCCTGATCTTTGAAGAGAAGGAAGGCAATGGAAAAGACGAGCAGAGGGACCAATGACTAAAGCACCAATGCAGGCAATTTTATTTTTTTCAAATCTTATGGAGACTCCATTGATGAAAATCAAAGATGAGTACATGCAGTTCTTGCAGCCGTGCAATGTCTTGGAACCAGGAAAAAAATACTGTGAATCGCGGCATTATAAATGCGCAACGCATTGGTTGCGCCTAAATAACTTAGCTTTTGAATATAGAAATCATCAAATCACATTGGCCGAGGCTCTAAATAACACGCTTTTGAAGAGAAAAATCAGTAAAATCACCATCAAAAAACCCCAAGTACTACCTCGCTTTTGAAAGATTGACTTTTTAAAAAATAATCAAAGAATAAAACTCAAAAAAAAACTAATCCCAAAATGAAAGATCGTATCACCATAACAATCGACAAAGAACTTCTCAAGTGGATAGACTCCCAGATCTCCCAAAAAAAATTCGCCAACAGAAGCCACGGGCTTGAATACCTGATAGCGCAAAAGCAAGATCAGGAAGGGCAAAGAAAATCACAATCACAACTCCATGAGTAAAAAGATACTCGACAACAAATTAGTGTACTACTGGCTGCTTGCACTAGTCATGGTGCTGACAATAATCGGTGCCATATTCCTAAAACATTACATCGGATTTGCATATCTGGCACAACCAGCAAGCACGATCACGACCATCCAAATAAGTGATGTAAGAGTAGCATACCGATGGCATGGCATATTTGGGCTTGCATTTTCTGAATCAGGATTCAATGAAACGCAGAGCGCGAGCCTCACTCCCGGAGCAGTATCCACGCAGATCTTGGTCTTTGAATGCCTTGATCCCAACCAAAACAATCAGGAGATGTATGCAAGCCTCAATAATAGCATTGATTTTTCAAATATTAGGCCAGGAACTACCGCAATGATAGATCAGGGACTGCTCAATTTTTCAAATGACACCTTTTCATTTGATACTGCTGCCGCGGCATTCACGCACAACATCTCGTTTTTGCTCGGAGCTGCAAACATCTCCAATGTGCCGGCCGCGTACACCTATGTCAATGATGGGCCAGATGCCGGGCTTGCATTCTATACGGGAATTCTCAATGCAAGCGGGCAATTGGCGTTCGTAATAAAGCTTGCAATCCCATCCCAATCGAGTTTTAAGGGAACCAATGTCCGCTATCAAAGCATCCTGCCGGTAAATAATCTTAGCAGGACCTATTACTTCTTTGCTGACCCTAACGATCAGTGCCCTCCTAACTTTGGCATCGTGGTACAAGGGGCAGCGATCCTTGCAGGATACGTATTTGAATCAAATAGCACAACTCCCCTAGTGAATGCGATCGTAAGCGCCGGCGGTAATTCGACAACGACCGATGCCTTGGGATTCTATAACTTTTCAGTCATTGGCGGCTATCAATACGATCTTGTTTCCATAAAGTCAGGGTATCTTACAAATATAACAAGGATCAACGCAACGATAGGCAATACAACAAACCAAAACATGACCATGGCTCGGTTTTTTGGATATAATCCTCTAAACGGAACGCTCATTGGATACACAAGAGACAACTCAACGGGAACTATTCTCTCAAGTGTTCTTATCAGCGTCGATGGTTTTGTGTTCTATTCAGATGAAGATGGCAATTATTCCAAAGCGATCCCTGCAGGCTCACATGTGATAACTGCGACCTATCCTGGCTATCTTAATTTCATTGGAAACTTCACATTGGGATTCCAGCAAAACCTAAGTTATATCATTAACATGACCCAAATTATAACCGGGGCCACGACTCAAAACGGGACACCATTTCTAAATGGCACGCTTGAAGGGTATATTCGAGACAACGCAACGAGCTTGTTCTTGGGTGGTGTTGAAGTAGTTGTCAGTGGTACTCGCAACATATCGAACGCAAGTGGATTTTATAGCCTGACAACCTATGAAGGCCTTTCAAATCTCATCGCGACCAAGGCCCTCTACGAGGCATTCTACTCAGAGGTCAATATATCTGCAGGCAATGTATCCCAGTTCAATTTTAGCCTGCAGCCAATAGAAGTAATCCCTGGGGAGGCGAACGGGACTGTCTTTGGTGTTGTCTCTGATACAAGCAACGATCTGCTGCAGGGTGTTTTTGTGAGCAGCGCTGGCATCTCAAACCGAACTAATATCACCGGATCATATCTGCTAGAAGATGTAGTGCCTGGTACTCATTATCTCATCGCCACGGCTGCTGGCTACGAAAATTATTTTGCCCTTATCAACGTGACTGCGGGAGGGCTGCTCGAGCATGACATAACACTGACAACCCTAGATCAAGTGGGATTAGGGCCCGGGCAAGGACCTGGGCTTGGACCAGGTGATGGTCCTGGATTAGGAGCAGGCCAGGGTCCAGGAAGAGGGCCAGGAACTGCTATCCAGCCGCAAGTGGAAGAGCCTAGGGAAATTCCAGATTTTAAGGTATCAGTCAAAGATATCATCAAGAAAATAGAAGAGGGGAATTTCCTCAACGTCCCTATAACCATCAATAATTATCTTGAAGAAGCGATCGCCGTCTCATTTTCTATTGAAGGAAGTGTAAAGCCGCTGATTCGGCTTAGCACAGAGGCCATGGCAATCGATAGTCAATCAGTTGGCGAGCTTGAGCTCACTATTCTGGGAAACACAGAGCCTGGTGTGTATGATGGTTTCTTGGTATTGCAAGGTGATATTGAGGAGAGAATTCCACTCTATGTGCTGGTGAAAGCAAAAGATAGGCTTGATGTCGAAAGTATTGTCATAAAGATAACTCCCAATTCACGAATGGGGGTCATGGGAAAAGATTTCAAATATCGCCTTGATGTCCAGAATCTTCTGCTTGATGAGCAGTATCCGGTCAATCTGAGCTATCGCCTTGAGGGCATCAACAACAATGTGAGCATCCCTCTTGGCAAAGAGAAATTTGACATCCTGACCTCCTTTACCATCTTAAAATCATTCAAGATCCCTAGAAAAATACCGCAGGGAGATTATCGACTGGTTATCGAGGCAAAATACAATGGCATAACTTCAGAATACGCAACCATCTTTGAGATTCGGGTTCCATTCTATCAATACAAGCTCTTTGGATTCCTACCTATCTGGATCCTCCTACTACTTGCGCTTCTTGCCATGCTTGGAACCTATATCGGATGGCTCATCAAGAAGAAGGGCGATGACAAAAAACGATACCATATCGATCTGGATTACAATCAGCTTCCAAAGCCAGGGCCCAGAAGCGCGTTTGTGGGTCTTATTGCAGAGACCACCAAGAGGACCTACTTTGATTTGGATGTCATGCAAACCCACACATTAGTTGCTGGTTCGACCGGAGGCGGAAAGACGGTAGCAGCGCAATCCATTATCGAAGAAGCATTATTGCATGGCGCATCCGTGTTGGTCTTTGACCCAACCGTTCAGTGGACCGGATTTTTAAGCAGATGCCAAGACAAGAAATTCCTTGAGTTGTATCCACGATTTGGCCTAAAGAAAACCGATGCGCGTGCTTTCAATGGAAACATCCACCAGGTCAATGACGCTCGCGAGGTCATCGAGTTTCGAAAATTCATAAAGCCAGGAGAGATCAACGTATTTGTCGTCAATAAATTAGAAACCAGAGATTATGAGACCTTCGTATCCAATGTGATTCGTCAGGTATTCAAGGAGAATATGCCCGAGAGCAAGCAGCTTAAGCTCGTATTGGTATTCGACGAGTTCCACCGCCTATTGCCAAAATATGGAGGTACCGGCCAAGTACTGATCCAGGTAGAACGAGCGGCAAGAGAATTTCGAAAGTGGGGCGTTGGTCTCGTGCTCATTTCCCAAGTCATCTCTGACTTCCAATCAGAAGTTTTGGCAAACATAAACACTCAGATCCAGATGCGAACCAAGGATGAGGGCGACCTGACCAGGACCAAGAATGAGTATGGCGAGCGATACTTGCAAAGTCTGGTAAAAGCTGCAGTGGGAGCGGGCATGGTTGAGAATTCCAATTATAATAGGGGTAAGCCATACTTCGTGCAGTTTAGACCGCTGCTTCACAGCACGGTGCGTATCAGCGATGTCGATCTTGAGAATTACAACAAGTACAACAAGATAATCGATGATCTGGATTACCAGCTTGATCAGCTCGAAAAAGAAGCCCTGGACGTCTTCGATCTTCGATTGGAATTAAAGCTTGCGCTCGATAAAGTAAAAGCGGGTAGTTTCAACATGGTCGATATTTATCTCGAAGGGCTAACGCCGCGTCTTGCTACAATGTGGAAAAAAATTGGCAAGCAGCCGCAAAAGAAGGCAGCGCAGTTTGTATCTGAATCTGAATTGACAAAGGAGCTTGAGAAGGCAAAAGAATTACAGGAGAAGGAAACACAGAGTAGGGCAGGCAATCAAAGCGCGCTTGCAAAAGCAAAGGCGGCTAAGGATCTAGCAAAACCAGCACAGCAAGTGACTTCTTCGCAAGGTCCAATTGATAAGCAACCCAATGATAAGAAACCAACAGAGGAGAAACCCAGCACCCAAAGAATCGATCCAACAAAAAAATCAGATGACAAATCAGAAGAAAAAGAAGGGGGCAGAGAAGAAAATAAAGAAGAAACAAAACAAGTGCAAAATGATCAAAACGACAATACTGGCCAGGATGCTCTCGAGGAAGTGCTCAAGAAAGTGAATGAGACTTCAGAGAAAAATGTCTTGGTCTCTCTCTACAAGGATCTGCAGCAATGGTATGGCAAGGCTTCAAGAGAGGATAAGATCCGCATCCTCAATTCCTGTAAACTAATAAAATCACGCTTAGGATAACATGGCATCGGGAATAGATATCGCAATTGAAGAAGTAAAATCGCAGCTTGGCGAGTTCAAATTGCGGCTCTCGGAAAAAAGAAAAGGCGGCTATGATACGTTGATTGCTGAACTGCATGCGACAACAATCCCTGCAAAGATCAAGATGGCAGAAGTTACCCAAGATATTTCAGATCTGCAGAAGGCGATGGCTGAGCTCAAGAAAGCACAGCAGGAATTGCAGGAATCAATGCTCAAAAACCAGGAAGTATCTCTGGAGAGCATAAAGGCGCAGGAGGTCGAGCAGATCCAAAGCCAAGAGATCATGCAAAAGGCGCAAAAGCTCATGGATCAGGGACACGCAGCCCTTCGATCAAACAATAGGGAGCAGGCGATGCGTTGCTATATCCAGCTTCGAGAAGTGTATAAATATTTAGCTCCAGACAATAAAAAAGAGATCTATGCCCTCACTTTGGAATTGTATAATGGGATCCATGCGAGAGGTTAGTGTTCATATAGGATTATTATTCATTCATAAAATTAAGGCAGTCTTCAAAATGATGGTTAGCGGCATCAGGTCACCTAAAGTCCCAGGGAATTTTAGTGGCTCGTTTCATCAGGCGAACAAGGTGAGCAATCGAGAATAACATTCAGGGGGACATTTCGTTAGGAGTTTTAAATAGGCTAAATATTTACATATTACAAAACTTTCGATAACCTCATTTGATATCATAAAATTATAAAAGTTGAACTTCTACAATTTTTTTTCTGTAAATTGTACAGTAGAGACAAAGCCCCCGATTCAATTAAGTAAACCGTCAAGGTCGTAGCCCAATCGTGAGTGTGCCCTCTTCCGTTTTTTTATTGTTTTAGTCCGTGTGTGCCCCGAGTAATAATTGATTTTAACTTATAGAATTAGGCGAAGTTTTTGCC
>CAZFPU010000038.1:0-13470 GCA_964521145.1 uncultured Methanosarcinales archaeon
TCGGACATAAAGACTCCGAATATTAATACCTGTGCAATGATTATGGTTTAGAACATCGTCTCTGAAAAAGAATAAATTATATATACAAGTTCTGCCATGAAGCCCAATTGGGGGTTGGTCAGTGCTAAAAAAGAGTGCTCTTAGCTTACTACACTTTTCTTACAAGTCTTTCTATTCGTTCAAAAAACATCTCCTGATTCTTGTTCTGCTTGGATGTGCATGCTTGGTTTCCGCTCAAGAGCAGAATCTTCAATTTGACGGGAATGGAAATTTAGAAAGCGGGGATGGTTACTGCCGTTTTTATGACGGCTTTAATCAGTTAACCCGAGTATACCTTGGCAATAGTTGCACTGGCAATCCAATTGAGACATATACATGGCATCCAATTGAAGAAAGAATTTTGATTCGCCATCGCTATTATACAAATGGATCGCTGAAAGAAACTATCCTCTATATTTCCAAAGATTATGTACGTATTGAAAATGCGAGCGGAAATTATAGTGAAGAATACGTTTGGCAAAATGGAGCATTGGTAGCGTTCATTGATACTAATGGAAATAAACGATTTGTCCATGCAGATCACTTAGGAAGTTCTTCGGTGGTCACCGACACTAATGGGAATGTCGTTGAAACCACCTTTTATTCACCGTTTGGAGAGATAATCGAAGGTGGTAAAGTAACAAGATATGATTATACGGGAAAAGAGTTCTTAGAAGGGCTGAATGAATTTGATTTCAATGCAAGGAGATATAGAGCGGATTTGGCACGATTTACACAACCAGATACTAAAATTCAAAATTTTTATGACCCACAGCTATTAAATCGCTATGCCTATGCCAGAAATAACCCTTACAAATATGTTGATCCGAGTGGACATGTAATCGTTGGTTTTGAAGGTGCTTCGCAATCCAGCGGTAGCGAAATCAGTGGAGTAGACGAAATTGCTCAGGCTATTCAGACTGAAGATTCTTCAATTCCAATACATGTTTTCAGCCAAGACGATGTTGATGCAGCTAAGCTGTATGTGGAACAACAAATAGAAGATAATCCAAACCAGCCGATTGTTATATACGGACATAGTAAGGGAGGAGAAGCAACAATGCAATTAGCAAAAGCGTTGGGTAAGGAAGGGCTCTCGGTTGATGCAGCCTTCACAATAGATTCCTTTGGCTATGGGGACGGAAAAAAACCCGACAATGTAGGGAAGCTTACCAATTTCCAACAAAAAAATTCCCTTTTCCTAAAGGGGGAAACAATTAAAGGAGCCAAGAATATCGTTGTAACCAATAAACAATCACTACACACAACAATAGACAGTAATAAAAAAGTACAAGATAGAATTGTGAAAAATGCTGTTAAAGTTCATCAAAATTACAAAGATACAAAAGTTGTTCAAAAAACCACCTCATTTGTCCAAAAAGTAAGAAATTATTTTAGTTCCAGATCAAAGAAATAGCTGACACGAAATGACTAAAAACAAATTGTTTAGGACAGCATCGATATTCCTAAATAAAGAAATATCTAAATTGATGTTCTATGCTTTTTTCTCTCTACAGCTTATCATCTTTTCACTATTTTTATACACCTTTAACTCAATTGATTACTTAATAAAATACGATCTGTTCGGAGGATATTTCGGCTTGGCATATTATTTTTTGATTCTCCCAATACTAATTTTGTTTATGAAGATAATTGAGGTTTTTACAGGTATTGCACTATATTCGTCTGGAAATGAAGGGGTAAAATTCATTATTTGGACAATTCCATTCTACTTGCTTATTTGTTTGCTTTGGGTTTTTTGCAGGAGGAAAAGACCATTAACAGTTAAATATCTACTTCAATCGATAAGCATCACTTGGCTCTTGTTGTTTACAACAGGAATTGTTTTTTTCCATTCCGAACTCGCATTTTAAAAAGAAAATGCCAACAAAATATTCTATCCAGGATATGCAAGCTATTGCTAAACAACACAATGGACTCTGCCTATCAGAGGAGTATCGGGCTATCAACAAGCGTCTATTGTGGAAATGCCAAAGAGATCACATCTGGAAGGCGCTTCCAAGCTCCATAGTGCAAGGAGCCTGGTGCTTTAAATGCGCCAACATCAACAAAAGGGATTCCATTGAAGTTATGCATACGATTGCCGAGCAAAGAGAGGGTCGATGCCTATCAACAGAATATCTAAATGCTCATACGCCTATGCAATGGGAATGTTCCGAAGGTCACACTTGGCAATCGAACGCCAATAATATCAAGTCAGGAAGATGGTGTCCCAAATGCGCTGATAAGATCAGAGCAGAAAAAAGGAAAAACACGATAGAAGATATGCAAATTCTTGCTAAAAAGCACGAAGGCAAATGCCTTTCAACTGTGTATATTGATGCAAACACTAAGCTACGATGGTCATGCGATAAAGGGCATATTTTTGAGAAGGAGCCTGCTGACATACAGCAGGGCAGATGGTGCACTAGGTGCCCGATTCTTGTAAAGCGATTTCATATCCGAGGAAATGTTAGCGTGAAATTAGTTAAACGCTATTCCATTGAAGACATGTGCGCATTGGCTGCTCAAAAAAGAGGAAAATGCTTATCGGGTGTTTACGAAACCCTTGAGACAAAATTGAGATGGCAATGCGATCTTGGGCATGCTTGGGAGGCTACACCGCAAACAATCCAAAACGGCCATTGGTGTCATCGATGTGGAATAGACAGACAAAAGACAACTTTGCAAGAAATCCAAATGGCTGCCAAAAATATGAATGGAACGTGCTTATCTGAGACTTGTGAAGGCGGAGATACACTATTGCTTTTTGAATGCGAAAAACAACATCAGTTTTATTCCAGAGCAAGGAAAGTAAAGGAGGGGCATTGGTGCCCCGAGTGCGCGAGAATAAGAAATCAGCCGACAATGGAAGAAATCCAACTGATCGCTCAGAAAAGAAAAGGTAAATGCCTGTCAACAGAATATGTAAATGGTAGAGTAAAGCTAAAATGGCAATGCAGAGAAAAGCACACTTGGTTTGCCTGTCTTGATTCAGTCAAGGACAAAGTCACCAAAGTTGGATTGAAAAAGGGAACTTGGTGTCGTATTTGTGCAACAAAAAAGAGACTGAAACTTTATTACAGGCTCAACATAGGGCAGATGAAGGTATTAGCACAAGAAAGAGGAGGTAAGTGCCTTTCCGATGGCTATACTGATCTTAGAACGAAGCTGCTTTGGCAATGCAATAAAGGTCATCAATGGTGGTCTGCTCCTGCACACATCAAACACAGAGGGAGTTGGTGCCCACATTGCGCGCATAGCATGAAGCTGACCATAGAAGAGATGCAAACTATCGCATCAAAAAAACAAGGAAAGTGCTTATCAGATGAATATGTTAACACCAGCACAAAACTATCTTGGCAGTGTAAGCATGGACATCAATGGGAAGCTACCCCCACCAGTGTAAAGTCAGGGAGTTGGTGCCCTCAATGCAGTCTTGTACAGGCAGCACGTAAGCGGTCAGGACAAAAGTATAATAAAAAATACCGATTATTGGAACAGACAGAAGTTTCTCAACCACTGATAATCAAAGAAGGAAAAAGTCAGCTTCTACCAACAGAAGTGTATCCTTAAAACTAAATCGTCGCTTCTCGCTGTTCGTTCAGAAATTTGTTTAGCTCTGGAAATACTGTAGCTGTTTGTTCCAGGAATAGCTTTCCTTCTTCGGTTAGAACCTTGTTGCCGCTCGTCGGATTATCTTTGATAAATTTGAAGGTTTGTAACCTTGAAAACGCTTCTTCCACTTGCTCGATCTGGGCTCCAAATTTCTTTGCGATAGCGGTGGCATTAAACTTCTTTGATGGATTACAGCTCAATCCCAGAATTTGCAAAAAACAGTTTAATCCTTGACAAGATCCGCAAGGGTTGGATATCGCTCACGCAGAGAATAATCAAGAACGTTGACCTTAAGCCCAAGATTTCGATACCCAGCCGCTATAGTGTCAGCCTGCCTGAGGGCTTCCTGTCTTTTTTCTTCCCTAAGGGGTGCATCATGTTCCAGATCGCCCGCCCTATCATAGGTGATGGAACCATGTCCAAAAAGCCGGCCATCAATTGACTTGGCTGTTATGCGAAAGTCGTCAGTGCTTGGACGATCGAATTTCATCGGATGATAATGGTAATCAAGAACAACGTTGACATGGGCTCCCTTTCCAAGAGAATGCGCGAAATCGACCTGATTGATGACTTTGTTAAGATAGCGATACCCGATAGAAGCGCCATCAGGCAAGGCGTTGTTTGCAAAATATTGCATTGGAAGGAAAGAAGGCATCTTCATTATTGCAAAAATGCCCATTATCTATAAAAAATTTTCCAAAAATTTGTTAGTATGATTTAGGAGCTTTGCCATGTCTTGACTACACGATATGTGCCAACTGAGGTAAAGAAGAGCAGGATTATACTTAAATCTTTTTATGTTAGCTACTTAAAAGTAATAAAATATTTAAAGAGCCGTATAAAACCAAAGCCATGAAACACACAGTGTGCGCACTTACCTTGAGCGCAATGTTTGCAGTACCTGCGTATGGCCAAGAGCTCACTATTGGATCAAAAATGCCCGATCCTGAAAAGAGAGCGATATTTTTTGATAACCCGATCTATCAGTATCCCGACTGCATCATGCAGATGAATCGCTACACAAATTCTGAAGGAAAACAGGCGACGTACATGGCGGCGTTTCCAAGCATGAACCCAGAAGAAGGCCCTTTTGCGATATGGGATGTGCAAGCAAGAAAGATCTATTTAGACGTTAAGCAAAAAGATAACAGGCTAGGTCCTGATGGTATCATCGATGGAATCTTAGACGCTGATAAAGTGAATCCCATGGATAATCATCCGTATTGCGGAAGATAGAATAGTTGTTTTCATTCTTTTAAGCAAAAGAGCAGTGTTCGAAATTCTCGCTAGCGCTCGAGTTAGCGGGCTTCTCGCCTGATACTGTTTACTTTCAAGGTGTGGTGTGCCTTGAGAGGCGTGCGGAGTGCAACGAAGCACGTCCGCAACTCACGGGCGCAACCCCCGCAACACACTCGCTACCAAGAATTACTAGGCTCGACCTTATGCCAGCTAACCATCATTTCGAACACTGCAATCAGAGAATAGGAAAGAAAATAAAAAAATTATAAAAGAAAAATAAGAAAAGGCCTAGATCCAATACAGGACATATTTCCCAACCAGATAGAGTATGAATATCATGGCTGCTATGAAGAGTATGGCTATTGCCGCTCCCATGCCATTGGTACCATTTCGCTTTCGTCGTACCCGATGGGTCTTTACAAGGACTTTGTGCGCTGGCTGCTTGATTATGACCTTCTCAGAGACGCGCTCGCTTCGAGCTTGCGCAAGTCGCTTGCTCTTTATTCCGCAGCTTGGACAAAAATTATCAGTAGATTCTAGCTTATTTCCACAATTGTCGCAATATGGCATTTTTAAGACCCCCTTGAGAAAAGAATAGATTTGAAGTATAAATAGATTTCTTGGATGCAATACTTGCTTTGGAGAAGAAACGTTGAGAGGGTTAAGGCTTCAGTAGGGATACCAACCCATGAACCTATCGTGAGGCTGCGGCAATTCTACTTCCTGCTTGGAGTTATCCGTGAGTTTGACTTCTAAAATGCCTCTATCAGAGCTAAGCTCCGATTTTAGCCTATCAGCAAGTGCCTGCGCCTCCCAAAAAGCAGAAAAATACATTTTTGAGAACCTATTGGAATTTTCAATCGCGTCCAGACTTTTTGGAGCTGACCCAACATGCATAGTTAGTTCCTTGCCCAATCCTGGCGATGAAACGCTCACCCAGAATGCATCATATGCAGGTTCATGACAGAATGGAGGGTAAACACCTCTATGGATCCCTACAATGGCTTCTTTTATGTTATTTGCTCTTGCCTTATCGATAAAATCATCGAGATTATGGGCAATTGCCGAGCCATAACCGATCGTACTTGTTAGGAATTTAGTTGCCTGATAACGCATTGATTGTGCCATACGATGTGGAACTTGGATTCTTATAAAAACGTTTTCAAGGTGGGTTGGGTTCACTAAGTGATTCGGTACTAAAGATGCCTTCTCTTGGGTTAGGAAGTCAAATCCTTGTATCGTATGTAGCCTCTTGCCCTAAGGATAGTATACACTGGAAGCAACAGATCAAAAAAAGAACGATCTGATTCCTTTTGATATCTTGTTCTTGCATCTATAATGCGTTCAAGCGGAATTGCGGCTTCAAGAACTGCAGTCCTGCATTCTTCTAGGAATTCAGATGATGTTTGGCCTCTACGTCTTTTGCTGTATGGCTTGTCATCATCTCTTGGCTTGTTATCTAAGATGTTTGGCTCAAAACCAGTCCTGTACCCACCAGGAAGATTCGTATCAAAATTATTGAAGAAAAAACTGCCCCAGCGCTCGCCGTACTTGGTTTTGTAGGGTTCTATTTCTTTGAGAACTTTTGCTTCGATAGAGCGGGGCATGATTACGATATAGAATCAATGACAATCCACAGGACAATTCACATCAGTCTCAGCAACAGGACAATCTAGCGAAGCGCAAGTCACGTCCTCGCAAACCCCATTTCCACAGGATTCCAAAGCAGGCATCTGAGCGCATAACCCAATATCGCCAAGCGGCTTGCCACCCTTATCAGCCCACACTTTCAGATTCCCCCGGATAATGCCATTCGTATGAAACTCCTTTAAGCAATAGTGATTGGCAGGACAGGTAAAATTCGCATTTCCATCGCATAAGCAATAGAATTCATTGGTGCAGCGCATCGCATAGATATTGCCTGCGCACAATTGGTGGTATTTTCCGCCGGATTCATCGCAGAGAGTTTGCTCAACAGTCATATTTTTGAAATTGCACCAGGGGTCGGATTCGCAGCGAAGTTTACCATCTGAATTGCACGAGCATCTTTTGCAGCCATCAAGAACAATTTGGCCATAGGAATAGCGGCCATTTTCGCAGGTGACACTTTCATTCAAAACAGTCATCCTGCATCCTGCGGTGCATGCCTGGTACTCTGAGTTTCTTGTATCGATACATTCCCTTCGAACATCTGAACAATCGCTTCTGCATGAGTCATAATCGCAGAATTCTCTCTTTTGGCTGCTCATGTTGGTAAAGCATGATCGCTTGCATGAGTTGAGCGCCTTGGTAGCGTTTCTTTTTTCGAGTGTGCTTGGGGAATTGTTGATGATTGCATTATAGGAATCTTGACAGACATCGACGCATACATCATGTTGGGCATCCATCGCATCCTTGCAGATGTTGGTTTCCTGCTTGCACAGATCAAGGCAGGCTTTTCCTTCTGCTGAGCAGGTTTTTAGTGATTCTCTTTTATCTAAAGTGCAGTCTTTCCTGCATTCATTTATTTCAGTCTGTTCTTCTTTGGTCAATGACGCTGCATAGACAAGGGTCAGAATTAGGGCAAAGATGATTGCTGCGACAAATACTGATTTTCTCATGGTAGATATGTGTTACTATTTTCAAGTAGAAAATAAAGTGGATATATAAGCATTGCTCTGGTCCAGAGTATAATGGCAAAAAGGACTCAAAAAGCAAACAAACAAAGCAAAGAAAAAACCAAGGCTATGCAACGTACAGAAGAGCGGTTTTGGTTTAAGCCTAAAAGATATGGTTATGGTGCGACCCCAATAACGTGGGAAGGCTGGCTCCTAGTACTTGGATTCATTGGAGTTGTCTTTCTTTTGGCACTAAAGGCAGAAAAGAACATGCTGCTTTTCCTTATAGAAGTGCTCATCATAACGATACTGCTCATCTCCATTTCAAAGAGAAAGACAAACGCGGAATGGAAGTGGCGGTGGGGTTGAAGTGACCGTCTCTCGATTCATTAAAAACGGCACACAAGTTTTCAATGCGCTTAGCCATTGGGTCCAAGCCATTGTAACAAACCGCCCAATGAAGCTGTATATTATTCTCAAATAAGCGACTAAAGGGTCGGCGGAATTAGAACTGGGAAACCCAGATTTTTAGACGCTACTTGCAAGTAGTTATTATGGAAAGATTTAAAAAGGAAATGATTTCTATTAACAAACCAGATGGGACAAATGGAAAGATTTACTCCTGTGGGTGATGTGGGAGAAGTTGTAAAAAGGAGAAGTTTTGGGATAGTTACACCCATAGACAGACCTAAGCTAGTTGAAATACTTAATGAATGGGCAAGAACTAATAGAGATGGTATTGAATCAACGTTCAATGCTATGCGAGCAGATAATCCCTTTGCCGATGTTTTTATGGTCAGAGAAGATGGTCAATTTAAAGTGGGAGCATGGGAGACAATTTTTGATTATGCTCGTAACGATATTCCCCCCGATTTAAATGCGCTTGCTGATTTAGTTGCAAGAAAGGATCGGCTTTATTATGTGGCTACCTCACTCAATAGTACTTTTATTTTTTATTTGCAACAAAATGAAGATGCATTACAATCAATTCAACAATTCAAATCGCATCCCTACCGAGATCTTGGGGGAGTTTTAAAAATTATGCGAGCCACTATACCTACCATAGAGGGTGCTAATAAAAATGCACTAAATAAAAATGCTTTAAGGGAGGCGGGCTTGGTAAGAGCTGAATTTGGATATTGGCCACAATCAGTAAGGAACAAAGCACAATCTTTTGGTTTTACCTCTGATGCAGAGCCAGAAGAAAAATTCGGCGGGGTGATATCTTACATACCCCAGTTATTCTTGAACATCCAGAGGGAAAAACGTATATTACTCCAATTACCCCTTTTCAGCATCTTAAGATGTCAGCAAGGACGCCAAAACTTGTAGAAGATATGAGAAGAATTGTGGCCGCAGGACCTACCGATGATCTAATCGCCAATATGTTCATTGCATATATGAAACATCCAGAAGTTAGTGGAGTTCCTATGATGATGAGATATACAACACCTAAACCTTGGTTGACAATTGCCCCTGAACCATAAACAACCTTGAAATTATTGTTGGATACATCCAAAATTATGTGAAATTATTGACAAATTCTTGGCTTAAAGGCGTATTATTGGGCTTCGTCTTGCTAAAAAACAGGGTTTTTGGCGTCAAGTACCCCGGATTTTGCTGATGCACGAAGGTTAGATCATAGTTTGATTTCCTTGATTAGAGAAATTGAGTCAAGCCAACAGTAATTTTGTATCGAAATTAAAAGAAGAAAAAAATAAGGAGAAATTCAAATTTCTCGAACACCCTTCTCGCTCTCAGGAGCAAACATATTCGCAATCGCTGGATCCTTTGCTAGCTTATCGCACCAAGGCTGCAGTTTTGATGTGTCGAATCCAAGATACTTGAGATTGTGGGCATACCCATACACGACGACATCAGCCTCGCTTAAAGATCCTGTTATGAATTCCTTGTCATGATACATAGCCTTGATCTGATCCTGATGATCTTGGATGGCTGTGTTGAGATCCTTCTTTTGCTGCTCATCATAAATCAAAGCACGATGAGACATTCCATTATGACTAAGCCCCTCAGCCATACTAAATTTCTCGATATAGATTGGGCCAAAAAATTCGGACATCTTCTGCACGAGAGCGATCATGTTCAGAACAGAAGCCCTCTTCTTTGGATCTTCTGGTATCATCCGATAGGTCTTTGGATATTTGTGATCCAGATAATCCACGATATGGATGCTATCCCACACAACCGTGCCATCCTCATCTTGCAGAATTGGAATCTTCCCCACAGCGCTTAATTTCTTGAACTCCTCTGATCGGTTTCGTAGATTGACGCTTACGTGCTCGAATTTCAATTGTTTTTTTAGTAGTGCTGCTCTCAATCGTGCAACGTGCACTCCTGAAATGCCATATACGGTAATCATCGTACCACCTCAACTGTTTGCAAGGGAATTTGTTATTTAAATATATCGGTTTTCCGATAAATAACCTTTGCTATCTAAGTTCAAAAATGTATGACACTAGCGAACGAAATCCACATGGGGTGCGGAGTGTAACGAAAAGCTGCGCCCAAGCTGGCGAGCGGTGTTACATTGACAAGAAGGGCGTGAAGGGACTAACCGGGCTGCCTGCCAACTTCGCTCTGAGTTCTGCGCTCGGCTCACCAAGGAGTTCGCCGAAGACCGATCCCGTCGCAAGGATTGCCTTCGATAGTTCGGCGCCAATGTGTGCGCCATGCTCTATGAGCGCCTCGGAGTCCCTGTAGCGCTCGATGACGATGCACTCGGACTGATCGTCGTTGATGAAGATGTCGTACTGCAGCGTTCCGGTGTCCTTGGTCCGCACAATTTCCATGCATTGAGCTGACAAGCGCTTGAACTCCTCGATCTTGCCCTCGTGAATCTTGAACCGAGCGATACCCAGAAGCTCACTTGATTTTTTAATCATATACATTATTTTACTAAATCTTCTATTTAAATTTTTGTTTTTAATTATTAAGTGACTTCAACTTAACAGCTCACCCAAAAGGGCAGCATGAAAATCCTAACGAGCGCGCGGGTCAACTCCTCGCAAGTACTTCCATATTCAATTGAGACCAGCTTTGTTTTGAATGCGTTCGACATGATTATTGCCTAGGTGCTTGGAGACTTATCTTTTACTGCCCAGAACCTGCCCAAAGAAGAGTCCTTTCTGACCCTCTGATTTATTGCATCTATAACGTCAGCTAATTTTTCATGATATGGTTGCAACTCTTCAGAGCCATAGGTATCCAGATATTCCTTGCGCAGCCCCATGCACATAGAGCGGCAGGAACAGGATTCACATACATCAGCGAACACAGCCTCCCACCGAAGCCTTAAATTTTCCATTTCTTTTATGTTCCCTTCCTGGATCACCCTCACATGAGAGAGCCTCTCTTCAAACCCTTTTGCCAAGCAAAGGGGAATGCTCTGTGATTCCACTTCAATTCCGAGCCTTGAGTTTAGGCTCAGATCCAAGGCATCCTTGAGATAAGGGATCATTTCACTAAATTGTGGAGTCATCCCAATTGTCTGAGGCATTTCTTTGGATGGGCGCATCACGCAGAGATTGATCTTTCTGATATTTGGAAATTCAGTCTCGATGAAACTCATGAAAGGCTTTATATCTTTGAAATTGAGAGTATTGACAACGTGCAGGATAACAGTGAATTTTATTTTTGATCTTGAGAGATTTTTCATTCCCTGAATAGTCAGGTTAAAGGTTTCAGGTGCTTGAGTTATTTGTTCAGAAATTTCCTTCTTGTGGGAATGCAGCGAGACGACGCACTCATCAAGTCCTGCTTCTTCGAGCGCCTGAGTATATGCAGGATCATGCAGTTTCACCGCATTGGTTTCAAGTACTGTGGTTGTTGCGCCAAGATCTTTCGCATACTTTACTAAGGCTGGCAGATTTGCAAGTCGAGTAGGTTCCCCTCCTCCAGAAAAAAGGATGCTTTCTCCATGCGCAACAGCCTCTTCAATTCGTGACTTCAGCGTTTGAAGGGAAGACTCCCTAAAAAGACCGGTTTCCAAAAACTTCTGCGTCCTGCAAAATACACATTTCTGGTTGCAGCGAGTGATGATCCCAAGGTTTCTCATATTCTGTTGTTAACCTCTCTCTAAAATTACATATGATGCGGTACTAAAAAAACATACTGTACCTAGCATCACAGAGGGGGTAAAGGATTATAAATTTTCTGGAATTGTTATCTTGCACTAAAAGTTTGTGACCTCCTCCCCACCCTAAAAGGAGGGGCTTCCCGATTAAATCAAAAACCCAACCGCAGCAGAGCTGCGGGGTATGTTTTTGAAGTTACATGCTGGAATGATATCGTTACAAGCAACGGGTATTAAACCCAGCACGTAACAATAAAAAAAGTACAACATGAACTGCTCTCCAGTGTGCTTAGTTATTGGGTCCAAGCCATTGCACCAAACTACCGCCCAATGAAACCGTATATGATTTTTTTAATAAGCGACCTGAAGGTCGGGGGTTTAAACCCCTAGTGCACTAAAAAATAGCTCCTGTGTAAAAAGTCGGATTTCTGCACAAGCAATCGGAGTTTTTGATTACTTATTGTATAAAAACCAGATTCGTAGGCTTTGTACAGTAACTAGACACCTAACCCAATATCATGTACTGCCCATTTATTTATAATACGATATTTTGTGTTTAATTTTAATTAATGTGCAAAGCCAGATTCGTAGAAAAGCTTAAAAATGGCAAATTCACTTCCAGTGGGTAGGGGTGGTAGCATTAGCGTCTTCAACAAAGATGTAAATCTGAATCTTTTGATAATAATCACTCTTCTCTTATCAGCACTGCTCTACATGAGCTTTTCCTTCTCAAGCAAAATCGAATCAGTACAGCAAAATTATGATTCCAAAGTAGCCAAACTGCAGGCAATTGAGCAGTCGCTGATACTGCAGGAACAGAAGATCCTGGATCTGCAGGAAAAATCAAAAACCAAGGAAGCCAATGAAGCGACTTTAGGGGTGCATTTTGCAAACCTGCAGGATGAGTATGAGACCTATAGGCTTGAAACAGAGCAAGAAATGCGATCAAGGCAAAAAACAACTCCTAAAAGATTGTGCGGCAGGACAGGCAATGTGATATGCAAAGATGATCTGGAATAGACTTCTAGCCAATCCCTATTCAAAAAAATAATTCTTAGAACTGTATAGATTAGGCATACAGAGGCATCACATCAACATAGATCAGATATTGAGTTATTTTGCCATCATGGGTCTTGAATACGTTGCAGAAGGGAACGGTTACTTTCTTCATGTCTTTTCTTGTGTAGGTGACTTCACCACGGCAGATCAATGAATCCTTGTCATGATACTGTTCAGTTATCGTATGCCTTAATGCTTCTATAGAATCAAAAAACGCGGCGATGATAACACTGATGTTCTCTTTTCCACTTACAATAGGGTTGTTGCCGAAACGAAACGCACAATCTTCTGATAAGAATGATGTGAATTTTAGAATGTCCTTTGCATCGATTGCATGAAAAAGTGGGATGACCCATTCTGATTTAGTCATGGAGTTAAGCGATCGCTCTGAATTTATAAAAGTAACGTAGGCTTCATCCAAAAAGTGAAGGGTAGCATCCCAAAGGTCGAGCTTTTTAACAATTACAAATTTAGGCGACAAGGGGGTTGTCCCGCCCGGGGAACCAAGAAAATCAGGGATTTTCGGGGTGCCAAAATGCCGCGCATTTTTAGCACGTCGCCAATGGAAATAAACATTAACAAGCGAGAAGATGCTACCCCGAGCGATAGCGAGACTTTTTGGATGAAGCCAGAAAAGCACAAGGAGTTCAAAAAAAAATAAAGAACTCACGAAGAAAAAATGTTTGGCTCAGTGATTCTCAAAACCACCCTAGTCCAGATCATCACACAAAATTCAGCTTCGGGCCTTCCTTAGTCGGTCCATCATAGGGCCAGTAAATGAGCTTTCGCTCCCGATTCGATAGGTTTCTTGGTATTCCAGACGCA
>CAZFPU010000039.1:0-13469 GCA_964521145.1 uncultured Methanosarcinales archaeon
GTCCAACGAGGGCTTGTCAGAGGAAGATCTATGGAATCTGTTGTTGCTGGCGCATTATACGCAGCTTGCAGAAGGCATGATGTTCCAAGGACACTAGATGAGTTAAGCGAAGCATCTGGAATCGAAAAGAAGGAAATTGGAAGAACCTATCGATTTGTAACCAGAGAACTGGGAATAACCATCTTGCCAAGCAATCCAGCGGACTACATTGCACGATTTGCAAGTTCATTGAAACTAAGCGCTGAATCGCAAAGTAACGCAATTGAGATCCTAGAAAAGGCCCAGAAAGCTGAACTTACCTCAGGCAGAGGACCAACCGGTATCGCGGCCGCTGCTCTGTATGTCTCTGCACTCCTTCATGGAGAGAAGAGAACGCAAAGAGAAGTTGCCGATGTTGCCGGAGTAACGGAAGTTACAATCAGGAACCGATACAAGGAACTGCTTGATGAGCTAAAGCTAGAAAAGGAGCTTAAGAAGAAAAAGAAAGGCAAGAAGAAGTAACTTTTTTATTCTTCTTTATTTTTCTATTTTTTACCATGGATCTTAGAATTTCTTATGAACGCATATCTCTGGAAGAGTATACTGGCCTTGTTGGGTACTGGGAAGGTGTTTATCACAATCAACTTGATGGCAAGCGCCATTTGAGCAAGGATAGGAATGCGCGAAGGGATTTGCCGCTTAAATTGACACCAGAAAACCTTGGTTATGGCCAGATCACACGGCCTATCTATACTCAAAATTTCTCAGAGCTGCGCAGCTTGAATGGAGAGTATCGAGTCGATGCCACTATACGCAGCATGCCAGGGGTCTTTGCCCCATTAGGGGTTGATACTTGGCTAAACCTTGAAGAACTTGCTGATGAGTCTCAATTCATTGATAACAAGTATGTTGACATAAGGGTTCAGAGGCCAAGAGAAAATAAGAAAGACATGTATCTAAGCTTTGTGAAAGCAGAGGAAGGATTCGCTTCCTATCTGATCAATTTCCATCCAAAATATGCCCGCATGCTCAATGGCCACGATGTTGAGGCCAGAACGCGATTATTGTGGGTTCCAGATACGGCTTTGTAGAGTTAGAGAGTGAGTAGTATTTATTTTTTTCATTTTTTGCTCTCAATGGTTATCATCCCAATGGCATTTGTGTCAATGGTACAAACCCAATGGACGCCCAATAACCCATGGCGAAGTTTTGCTCAATGATTCTTCTTTTTTGACAAAAAAATAGAAGTATTGCCCCCACGCTGGTTTATATGCAGCTGGGTAAAGTTTTTATTGCAAAGCGCTTTATCTTGGCCAATATGGCAGATGTACACCAGCTCCATACAAGGAAAGGTCCCCCGTTGCCTGAGTTTTTTCTCTTAGAACAAGACGCGCTAGGCAATCTTTCATACCAAGGACTGGCACTTGAAGGAAAACCCAGAGGTAAGCCGATCCTGGTCGCATCGAGTGGAACTGCGACACTAGAAGAAATAACGCAACTTGCAAGAAAAGCATATGAGCGGCCAAAAGATGCCAACGCCTATTCCCTTGGCAGAAGTAGATTATACCAAGAATTCGAAGGATTTGGCTTTAACCCATTCTTTAATATATTTTTTAGGCATATCTCGCAGGTAAGCCCGCTGCAATATTATAAAGTTCAGAAAACGTGAACAAACTTCTTATCAAACTTCCCATCTCGGGCAACAACGCCTTCTTTTTTGAGCAGCTGAATTTTCCTCACGATGCCTTCTCCTGATCGCTGGCCAAAAAAGCCACCAATGGTTCGATTGGATGCGATAACGCGATGACAGGGCGTTTTGGGTGCATTTGGATTTTTTCGAAGCGCCTGCCCTACTGCTCGATATGCGCCAGTGCCTAATGCGTGCGCAATCTCCTTGTAGGTAGTCACCTTGCCCTTGGGGACCTTCCTGCACAACTCATACACTTGATTTTCGAATGCCGTTACCATATTATTTGATAAGTCCGATTATTCTTTTAAAGTTTTCGCTTGTTTGGGTTTTTTTATAATCTCTTGCCGCACTTATCAATTCATTTTTTTTTATTGCGATCTTCTTTTTGGATAAGATTGATGAAATGAATTCTGAAGAGATATAATCGCAAAACTGGGTCACGTTAGCCGGCTTATTGGTATAATGCGCCCGCTCGAAGTCGATGAGCACCGGCTTATTTTTTTTGGTTATCAGGATATGCTTGGGAGGATGCGACATCTCTTCTTTGCTCAGTTTCATGCCATCAAGAATAAAGAGTTGGGTAAAAATATCTTTTATGACCTTTGCTATCTCTGATTTTTTCTTTCTTTCAATAAATTCAGGAAAGAAAATACCATCGACAAATCCATACGCCAGAAAATGATCATTTTCAACTAGCAATTTTGGCCCAATTCCGACCTTGTTTATTTTTTCAAGGGTTGAGACCTCTTTTTGGATACTAAGCACTGCCTGGCTATCGGGGTTCTTCATTTTTATTGCTATTTTTTTTGATTGGTAGCTTCCTGTAAAGATGTAGCCTCGCTTTCCTTTGGCAAAAAAAACCGGGTCAGAAATGCCTTGTGCCTCTAATTTTAGTATCACCTCAGATTTGGACAGTTTATAGACGTATAATTCCTCGAAGAACAGATGTTGCGATTCGAGCAGCTCAAAATCTAAGAAATTCTGCGCAATTATCTGATCCACTTTTTCTTTTTTGGTCAGCGAAGAAAATAAGATGAGCGCGATCCCGCTTGGCTTGAGATGATATCCTAATTGGCCTAGGAATTCTTGAAGAGTCTCATACCCTTTCTTGCCCCCTTCCAAAGCAATGTCTCGTACTGTAAGCTCCTGAGGCAGATACGGTGGATTGAAAATGATCGTATCGAATTTTTTGTTAGGGAAGCTTTTCTTTTGTGGTTTTTTATTTTGATTTGTCTTATTTTTTTCAAAGAGGGAAAAGAGGTCAGAAATGGCGAACGTTATTTTCCTGTTCTTGATGTTCTTTTTGCAGTAATCAATGACTTCCTTTTGCACATCAAGGGCAAGTACTGATTTTACCTTAGGATTTAAAGCGGCAGTTATCGCCTGTATGCCTGATCCGGTCCCCATATCCAAAACATCGCCAAAAGCAATCGTGCGCACATGTTTTTCTAATAACGTGCTATCCTCTCTTGGTTCGTAGACTGAATCGCAATTTGACATGATCAAAATAGAGAAGAGTGAGTTTATATGATTTGCTGAAAACGGCAGGGAGACCCTCAACTTAAGTATTCTATTGCACTTTGGGTGTTTAGCATCTTCAGGTCGAGCCTTGCGAATTTGATGTTGGTACTAAGATTCATAGTGCCTTCGGCGATATTTACAGCGATGCCTCCGCTTCTAGACTCATTGCGCTGCGGCATCGCGAATTATAGTGACAGCGGGCTAAGCGCAGCGAATGCCACCTTTATGTGCCAGGCTTTATGGGAAGCTGGCGGCAAGATGCTAAATGCCAATAACATCAGCTAAAAATGCTTACGTGTAGGTCTCGATACCAAATGCACAAAGAAATATCCCTACAAGAAATTCTGGACAAGCAGAACCAATTTATCAACTAGCTGCTTAGGGTCATCCTCAAAGATCACATTCGTTCGCTCCATCCCCCTATTGCATATCTCGACAATCTGATCGAGGATCTGGGTTATGCCGCCTGAATTGGTGAGCACGCCAATAGGCTTTTTTAGATGGAAGGCTATGCTGAATTCATTAAGAGAACCGATCTGCCCACCAATGATTATGATGGCATCTGCCTGATACACGAGCGGATAATTCCTAGCAGGCGCTCCCATACCAGTATACTCGATTTGGGAGAATGAGTCTGTTGGATATTTGTAATAGGAGATATGGTCCTGTTTTGATTGCGCGGGGCTTATGCCAATGACTGACGTTCCCGCTATGAACGCAGCCCGAATCGCCTCATAAGGGTATCCTGGCCCAGCGCCACAGAGTACTAATGTGTTTTTTTTCGCAAGCTGCCTTCCGATCTCTCTGGCCTTTTCGACCACTTCAGGAGAATTCGCAACGCTTGAACCGCATACCGCAATTTTCATAGGACCTATCGCTTCTTCACCAGTCTCTTACCAAGAAGCCGAACTTCCTCTTTGAGCAGCTTGGTCTCGGTGATATGCTCTTTTATGATGATGCCAAGCTCTTCTTTGATGCTTTCGCTGCTATCAGTTAGGATGATTATGAAGATGAGCAGAAGCCAGAGGAATACAGCCGTTATGAAGTTCCAGTTAAGTGTTGGATCGCGATAATAGATGGTATTGATGAGCCAGAATCCAACAAAGCCAACGGAGATCCCAACACAGAGCAACATTTTCTCGAAGAATGTCGATTTTCTGAATTTACCCAGTAAGTGTCCAAACATATTGCATCAGATGTTTTTTGGGAAAGTGAGTATAAAAAGGTTACTGAATGGGTGTGCTGTTAACTCTGCTGGATATATCGAAGTCCAAAAAAAATCACAATTGAGATAAAAATTAAGGCTATGACAAAACTCGAAAGCATGATTATCCCCCACTTTTTAGATTTATTATTGTAGTAAACAATCTTTTTATCTGAAAAATCTTTGTCCAATCTAAAGAAAAAATTATTCCATGTTGGAAGTATCCCCCACCTATGGGCTTTTTTCCATGCTCCTTTAGTCCTTATCAATAGGATATACAATCGGATTAAGGAGTACATGAAGATAGACCAAGATACAATACAAGTCAGAATAAAAGTAAGATAAAAAATACCAAAAATAAGAAATGTTAGTATCTCAAGATCCATCATACTTAATCTTCCCAATCCTCTTTCTGAATAACTAACTTATCGTTCTTAACATCGGCGTTAAGTTCTTGTCCCTATTTTCCAAAAACAAAGTCCTATCCCAAAGCCTTAACAAGTTCCTGCGCGGTTTTCTTCATATCTTTAGAGTCATAGAGAGCCCTGCCAACGATCGCATGCCAGCATTTCCCAGCGGCTTTTGCGCCTTCGCTAATTGAGCCGCCTTGTGTTACCAACCCGGGAGAATAGAAAATGGGTTTGATCCCCTTCTTTTCAAGCAATTCCCTATAGAGCTTGATTCGATCGGGCTTATTGCCAGGGACTACAAAATCAGTGATCCCTTCACTAGCTGCCAGCTCATAGATCTTTCTTGGCGCGTCATTAAGAATATAGCCATTATCATTTTGCAAAAAGCCAGGATGGGTCATTTCCCCACCGACAATTATTCCTAATTTTGCTTTTTTGCAGGCATCTATCCACGCTTTCTGTGTGTGAGGACCCATCATGGGAAACAGGATGACCGCATCAACGCCTTTCACCGCCTGCGCGAACTTCTCGCCAGTGTCTGGAATGTCGGTTGCGGCTTTTTGATGGTCATAGATGATTGGAAGCTTGGTCAGCTTTCTTATTTCTTTGACAACTGAAGGAATACCAAAAGGGAGGCATAATTCAAAACCTATTTTATAGCCACCAATTCCTTTGACGTCGCATGTTTCTTTCACCAATTTATTCAAAGCTTCCAAAGAGGATAGATCGCAGCTAGGAATTATGCTCTTATCTTGTTTTATTATCATGGTTTCCAGTTCTCTGGGTCTTTGTTCCAAGTAAGGATCGCTTTTTTTTCATTCGAAGAGATGTAATTATTCGCAGAAGCAAGTTCTACCAAAGCTGAAAAGTTAGTTAGCGTATGATTCTTGCACTTCTTTTCCAAAAACGCGTCATCTGATTTTTTCATCTGATACGTAAATATAGCGACACAATTATTCACAATGCATCCAGCATCACGAAGCGCTTGCACGGCTTGCAATGAGCTGCCACCGGTGCTTATCAGATCTTCAACAACCACAACTTCTACTCCTTTCTCCAGCTGGCCCTCGATCTGTTTTTCCTTGCCATACTCCTTCGCTTCTTTCTTGACATAGACCATGGGCTTTTTCATCTTCTGCGCGATGAATGCTGCCCAGGGAATTCCCGCGGTAGCGGTTCCTGCTATGACATCTGCCTTTATCTTGTTTTTTTCGATCAGATCTATGAGAAAATCGACTATCTGCTCTCGCTCTTTAGGAAATGAAATAAGAATGCGATTATCAGTATATATCGGAGAAAGAATCCCCGAAGTCCACGTATAGGGAGGATTGGTTCGAAGGCTTACTGCCTTTGTTTCAAGCAGGATTTTAGCGACTTGTTTTTCATGCATTGGAATTCCACCGCTTCAGTGCGATGGTTAAACTGCTCACAAACATTCGCGGAATTCCGAGGTGCTCAAATGTCGGAAATTGCCAATAATTTTTGGCAATTGAAGACAATTTCCGAGCACCCCGAAAATTTCATTTTCGATGAACCACGTATGTTCATAAGCACAATGCCGCTGGAGTTTAACCAGCGGTTTTTGACACATCAAAAATCACTTCTTTTGCCGCAATCTTATTAATTTTTCCATCATCGAAAACAATAGCGCCATTTGCTATCGTCATTGTGGGCCATCCTTGCAGTTTCCAGCCCTCGTAGGGGCTCCATTTGCATTTGGTCAGAAGCTTTTTGTTTTCCACTTCTTTTTTTAGTGAAAGGTCTATGAGGGTTAGGTCAGCATCAAAGCCTTCCTTTATTTTTCCTTTGTTTTTTATCCTGAAAATGGAAGCGGGGTTTTCTGAACACAATTGCACGATCTTTTGCAGAGGCAATCTGTTGTTGCTTGCATTCGCCTGATTCAATAATAAGGGGAGCATTGTCTCAACACCAGGAACCCCGTAAGGACATCCATCTTTTTTTTCTTTTTTAGTGTGCGGAGCGTGATCGGTTGCTATCGTATCGACCATCCCATTATGTATGCCTTCCCAGAGCGCTTTTTGATCGTTTTTGGTTTTTAGCGTTGGTTTCATCAGGGCAAAATTGTTTAGCTCCTTGGTTGCAGTCTCATCCATGAACAGATGATGCGGGCATACCTCGACAAATACCTCATTTTTTATCTTGTCCTTCTTTGCATTGAATAATTCTTCTTTTGAGCTGCAATGGCAGATGTATAACCGATTGCCGCTTTTTTGGATCATTTTTTTTGCCTTGAGGATATTTGAGCTTTCTGCATGCACCGCAACAGTCTTATTGGCTGAGAATATTTTTTGCAATGCATCATCGTTGTCTATTTTAAGATCGCCCGTCGTATGATCCATGTATATCTTGACTGCCGCAACATTCCTTGCTTTTTTTATCTCTTCGATGTTATCAGAGGTCGATCCAAAATGAAAACCATAGTTGACTATGCTTTTTTTGGCAAGCTTTCTTTTGTCTTCGAGTCTTTGCAGAGTTGTCATTGGAGGGATAGTGTTTGGCATATCAAGGAATGTCGTGATGCCCCCTACTGCTGCCGCCATGCTGCCGCTTAAAAAGTCTTCTTTGTGCGTGAGTCCGGGCTCTCGAAAATGGACATGGCAGTCGATTAAACCGGGAATTATTATTTTATTTTTGGCATTGATTATTTTGTCTGCGGTTATTTTTTGGGAACTGATTTTTTTTATTGAAGAATTCTCAATGTAGATGTTCTTTTCAAGGAGCTTCCCTTCCTGATAAATTTTTGCATTCGTAATCAGTATACTCATTCCCTTCACAGCCCTTATTGAAAAATAATGTTGATGCCACTTTCTTAAATGTTTTGCAAGGATTGTATATTTGATTGCATAGACATCTCTATTTTAAAGTGGTAAATCAAGCAACATTTAAAAAGGCTATAGCGCTTCCCAGACGATGGTAAACCTCTTCGTTGATCACACCATCGAAAAAGTAGAGCCTCTGGGAGGCTTTCACTATACTGAATTGCAGACTACTATTTCTTCAGATGAGCCTATTGGGAAGTACTTTGTGGAAGGAAAAGAAAATGAATGGATGCATCGCGAAGATTCGCTAACGCTGCATACAGCAATTGATAGGATGTCCTTTGATCAAGGCAATATTCGCAAAAGTGCTATAGAAAGCTATGCGAGTTTGGCACATCGCGGGATGCTAGTCAGTTCTGATCAAAAAAGCGAGGAGCCAATTGAAGTTCATCTGATGAACCTGGCCCATTTTGTGAGCAAAGTCCCTTCTGCAAAGATCAGCGTGAACACGAGTTATGCTCAGCGGCCAAGGATCGATTTCATCAGAAATGAGCAGGGCATAACGCTTGAGACCAAATTGGAATTTCCAAAATCAACGTTTCCTGATGGGTTTACCATCAATGATGAGAAGATATATGCAGGCTCCTTGCAAACTAAACTTAATGCAGCTGACGAGCAAACTGTTTTGAGAGACCATAATGGAAAATCACTATTTACTTTCAAGCACTATGATGAAAAGCATCCGCTCATAGGGCATAACAAAGCAATTGGCAATATAGCAAAATCATTGATAGGGGCATACGAAGACGATGCAAGAGTAGAACGCCATTACTACGATAAGCATGAAAAAAGGCATTTGATTGCGCGAATCACAAGTCCAGAGTTCTGGCAAAACAGGCTTTCTGAAATGAATTCCATTGCACTTGATGTCGCCCAGATGATCAAGAGCTCCCCTCTGGCAGGATATGTTCAGGATATCATACTGTACGGATCGCTCGCGCGAAGAGAAGATGCCGATGACATAGATCTCATGCTTATTGTCAACGATCAGTCAAAGAAAGTTCTGGATCCGAGCACCCACTTGCAAGGATCATCAGGCAGGTATCATGCCGCACATACTACTGATGGATTGTTCAAAGAACTTGGAATAGACGGTAAACTCAAGGAATATGCAGCAAAAACAAACAGCTATGAAGCTCGCAATCTAAGCATGAATTACACTTCTCCAAGCGGCCTAAGTCTTGGAAGGTATGGGATAAAGGTAGATCTGAACGCTGTTTTTGTGCAGGATTGCCAATCAGAACAAGTAATGGAAGAACTCATGAAAGGAAGACTTCATGGAAAAATTAATGAAACGTATTTCAAGGATGTTCTCAATGAAGGGCTTATCGTTGATCCAAGCACAAGAAGTCTTAGCCCAGCAAGGCAAAAATATGAGCCGCAGATTGTGATGCTGAGCGGAATTTTAGAGAGAATGCCAAAGGCTCAGTGGTGAATCGCATGATATTCTTTCAAGGAAACTTTCTTTCCGCTTTTTAACCTTGCAGAATTTCCAAATTCGCCCATTACTCTTAATTTCTCGCTAGAGAATATGGGCCCATCAACGCAAACTATCTGATCGTCAACCATGCATTTACCGCAGACTCCAAATCCGCATGACATGTACCTTTCAAGAGATGCTTCGCAGGGCACCTTATACTGCTCGCAGAGGTCAAATACCTTTTTCATCATGATCTCAGGGCCGCAGGTTTGCACGATGCTTACTTTTTGTTTTTCTAGGACCTCTTTTAGAACTTCAGTAGTATATCCTTTCCTTGCAAAGCTGCCATCATCAGTCGTACATAGCATTTTTTTATTTTTGTAGCGCTGCAGATAAATTAAGTGATCCTTGCTTCTTGCCCCATTGATGATTATTGGGTCAGAACTTGCATCGATCAATGTTGAAACGGAAGCCATGCCAACGCCACCGCCGACAATGCACGTGTTCTTTTTGATGGAAAAATTATTACCATAGGGACCTCGGATTCCCAGCTTGTCGCCAATCTTTAGGTTTTCGAGCGCTGTGGTGAAGGGACCGATTGTTTGCGTAGTAAAAGCGAATTCATTCTTGGTAAGATAGGATATTGCCATCGGCTTTTCATCAACTTCGGGAAGCCAAATCATGAGGAACTGCCCAGGCCTTGCGTCTATCTTTTTTTTGAAGAAGAATGAAAATTGTCCCTTACCCTCTTTGACTATATTCGATATTTCAAGAAGCTGCGGCATTTCTGTTCTGCAGTGGGTTTTTTGGGACATTTTAGTAATGTTGGTCGCTTAATTTGATTATTGTTTTCAAAAGCGAGGATATTTTGGCCGAACCAACAGGCTAGGCAACTCACTTTGTTCGTTGCGGTGGGCGTTCGGCATCTTATCAATTGATATCTTAGTGCAAAGTGTAGTATTCAAAGTAGGTGTTTTTATATTATTTATGCGCGCATCCTCTTATTTCATCGAGATTTTTTACTTTGTTCTTTTTCATCCAATCCTGCATCTCATCAGTTATTGATTTGAAGACTGATATTCCTCGATAATAAACAGCTGTGCCAACGCCAACAACGCTCGCTCCGGCCATTATCATCTCAATTGCGTCTTCTCCGGTTGTAACCCCGCCTGTCCCTATGATCGGGATCTTTACGCTGTCATAGATCTCATAGACACATCGCACTGCAATTGGTTTTAGCGCAGGGCCTGAAATGCCACCGATCTTATGCGCAAGCACTGGCTTTCTTGCATTGATATCGATTTTCATGCCCGTTGCAGTATTTATGGCTGTTATGCAGTCCGCTCCCGCCTTTTCTGCAGCCCTTGCTATCTCTTTGATATCATCTACGTTAGGGCTTAATTTGAGCGAGATTGGTATTTTTCCGGCATTCTTCTTGACTACTTTAGTTATTTGCGCTGTTAAATCAGGATCAGCATGATAGGCTTTCCCATAGTCCATATGAGGGCATGAGATATCGACTTCAATCATCGCGGGCTTTAGCGATGCCATTTTTTTGGTCACCTCGCCAAACTGCTCAACCCTGTAGCCATAGATGCTTCCGATGACTGGAATTGAAAGATCGTCAAGCCTTCCAAAATCTTTTATTGCATTGTCTATTCCTTGACCAGGGAGTCCAACGGCGTTGAAGAAAACATCATCATAGCCAAACATCGTTGGGTTTTTATTCCCTAAGCGCTCTTCATGGCATAATGATTTTAGGGTTACGGCTCCCGCTCCATTTTTTCCAATCCGATCCACTGTTTTTTTGGTGACGCCTAGAATGCCTGAAGCTAGGATTATTGGGTTACTTAGCTTTATTCTGCAGAGGGTTGTTTGAAGCATGGTATCCTGTTTGGCTGCGGCTCAAAATCTCGCTTCGCTCGGGTCAGCGGCTTCTCGCATTCGCTGTTTTTTTAAATGATCGACATTCCCCGTAAGTATCGAAAATCCGCGATTTTCGGGACTCCTGAAAAATGCCGCGCGTTTTTCATGAGGGACATCCCCCTTGTCGATTGATCTGGAAGGCAGATATGCTCGACCTTTGTGCCGCTGACCGTCTTTTGAGCCGCAGCGATGGTTTTTATTGTCTACAATATCCTAATATCTTCCTTGTGCATCATCCGTTCGCAATAATGACAGGTTACAACAATTGGATTTTTTTTGGTGACATAAAACAGTGTTTGGACGGTTTCGATGTTCGTTATGCAGTTTGGATTCGAGCATTTGATGATATTTTTTATGGTGTCTGGGATCATGACATGAAGCTTTTGCTTTACGTCATAATCGTTGATGATATTGACCGTTGCCTCTGGCGCTACAATTGCTATCTTGTTTACCTCTTCTTGGGATAATTGCTTGCCCGCTATCTTTACGATGCCTTTCTTCTTCATGTGCTTGCTTGAGAGGTTTGTTGCAATAGAAAGCTCATTGAGCTCTTTTTCTAGCTTAAGGATTTCTACGACTGAAAAGACTGCATTGCTGGGGATATGATCTATGACTGTGCCATCTTCAATTGCCGAAATCGTCATCTCCTTTTTCATTTTGCAGCCCCCAGCGCTAGTGCAAGCAGAGCTCTTCTTATCGGAACCCCGTTAGCAGCTTGCTCAAAATAGGCGGCATGAGGAGTTTCATCTAGAGAGGTATCTATCTCATCGACTCTTGGAAGTGGATGCAGGATCTTGAGGTCTTTTTTTATGTGAGGCAAAAGGTCACTGTTGAGCTTATAGTATCCCTTGTATTTTTCGAATTCGACCGGATCGGGAAATCGCTCTTTTTGGATCCTCGTCGCATACAAGACATCAAGCTGCTTGCTTACTTTCATAAGGTCGCTTTCAATATGGTATTTGATCTTTTTCTCATCAAGGAAATCAAGGTATGTTCGCGGCATCTGCAACGCATCGGGAGCGATGAAGTAAAATTCGGTGTTGAAATGGGCGAGTGCTATGCTAAGGCTATGGACTGTTCTTCCATATTTTAGATCTCCAAGCATGCCTATCTTGAGATTGTTGAGCGTTCCTTTTTCTTTTTGGATGGTGTATAGATCTAGTAGTGTTTGCGTTGGGTGTTGATTGGCGCCATCACCAGCATTGATGATTGGTTTTTCACTTGCTTCAGCCATAAGCCGGGGAGCCCCATCGACGGGATGCCGAACGACCATGATATCGCAATATTTCTCAACTATTTTGGCGGTATCCCATAAGCTCTCTCCTTTGGTCACCGAGGTTTGAGCAGCCTGATCGAATCCCAGGACTTTTCCCCCTAGGCTTTCCATAGAAAATGCGAAACTGAGTTTTGTTCTGGTAGAAGGCTCGAAGAATAGCGTTGCCAAGACCTTGTTCTTTAGCAGCGATGGGTTTGGCTTCTCCATCTTTTTCGCTATTTGAAGAATATGCAAAATATCTGACTTGGAAAGATCGTTTATAGAAATGATATCTCTGTTTTTGAACCCCATCAAAAACAAATAATAGAAAAGACCTGTTTATAAAGGTTTGGTTTTGAGAGGTGTGTATGAGCAAATGTCAACTAGAATAAGTGATCTTTTGATGAGTCTATTTCAGTGCACTGCAATACTCTTTGACCCTCTCAATAATGGTCTTTAAGTAGAATTGCTCAATTTTCTGTTCAAACAATAAGGAGAATGACTCGAATTCGATGATGCGATAGCCTCTCGCTCTCTTCTCTACCAGGAATAAATCCTTGAGGCGTCGTAGTTGCCTTCGGATATTCGAAGCGGCAATGCCTTGCATCGGCAGTTTCTGCTTTTTTCTTGCTTCAATGGTCAATTTTTCTATATCCTCAGGGGATAGTTCCTTTTTTTCCTTGCGCGCTTTGATGAGAACGTGAAGGATATCGACAATGACATCCCTAGAGTCCCCGGGCTGCAATAATCCAAGAGATAAGCAGAGCTTTCGAACCAACTCGCGCTCGCTTGATTTCGAGGGTTTTTCGTATTTTCGCAGCGTTATTTCGGCCAAAGGAATTTCACGCGCGATTGTTTTTTGTTTTGCCATATATCGTAAGTATTGCTTGCTATGTTCTATTTTTGTTTAAATAGTTTTGGAAAAGAAGTAAAAGCCAGATGAAACGACAGTGTCGGGAAAGTATGCACCAGTTCGTTGGCGCTGGGGCGACGGGGTTGCCGTGACCAAGGGGCTTGGTGAAGCGAATACCTCATTCGCGTGCCAGACTTCGCGAGAAGCTGGACGGCAGCCGCCTCAATAATCTTATCTATTTTAAAATGGAATACTGGCTATTTAAACCAATCAAATACTTAAATTAACATTTAAATAAGCCCTATAATTCCCAAGCCTATGGTAGTAGAACAACGAATTCGATTCAATGGATTAGTGCCATTTCTCATATT
>CAZFPU010000040.1:0-4079 GCA_964521145.1 uncultured Methanosarcinales archaeon
TTGGAGTGCCGACTACCAATAATCATGCGGAGCGGCAGCTCCGCCAGATCGTCGTGCAAAGAAAAATATTCGGCACCCTTAGAAATGAAAAAGGAACCCGCATTTTACAGACTATCATGACGCTCATCGAGTCATGGAAACAAAAAGCGATGGATCCATTCAAAATGCTACAAGAAGTGCTTGCTAGCTAACCACGTACGTTTTGGCCTAGCATTGTGGTTCTGGCGCAAAAGCGCAAGATGGAGTTCCGGTGTGAACTGCTTGGAGCGAAGGGAAAGCGAAAAGTATTTAACCTTCCCCATCTCAGAAAATTAATGTTAGCGCCATCTGCGGCTCCAAAAAGCGGGGCTCTGGTACAAAAGTGTCCAAAGTCCCTTCGAGGCTTGTTTTATTTATTACTTTGTAGTGGTTAATATAGAAAAATTTATAAATCTTCAATTTCATACTTCCCTGCATGACAGATCCAAATCCAGATAATGTTATCGTGTTTAGTGGTACAACCTTAGCACACTACGAAGCATGCGCAGTTCCAAATAATGGCTCAGTTCTATTTGACAAATCAAAGCATCCCGATTATTTTGAACCTGCTAGAGTTTATAC
The DNA here is from genome assembly GCA_964521145.1 of uncultured Methanosarcinales archaeon. GTDB lineage: Archaea > Nanobdellota > Nanobdellia > Woesearchaeales > GW2011-AR4 > BS150m-G66. The sequence goes on from CAZFPU010000040.1 coordinate 601, forward strand.
AACTACTCTATTTTCACTTGCAGGATCCTATGCAAAGCTATATGCAAATCAATATGGCTCAAATCCACTAGTAATGGAAAGCGATATTACTGATTTATTGGATAAGGCTGATAAAACTGATCGTGGTGCTGGGCAAGATAATTACTTGCTTCATAATGGAGTTCTACTTCCAGTTACAAGGCTATGGCTGTTGAGGTCAGATTTACCAGAAGAACTTTCCAATCCAAAGCTTTCAGACCAAAGGGTGTTTTATCCCAAATCACCTGCTACACATCTAAAAAAATAATCGATCTTTTCAACTCCCACCAAAAAGTCACTTCTATATCCGTATCCCCTCGAGACTTTCTTATTATTCTATGCCTATAAATTCAAAAGTTATGACATTTAGCCCGCGCCAATAAAAAGGCTAGGGCATGCGTTCGCAAAATCCATACCGGCGGGCGGTTCTTATTAATCGATATCTTAGTGCAATCGTAAGGCTTCTAGTCAGATTTATCTGATCGGTTTAGAATAACAATTATGCTCTTCGATAAACCCGAGCATCTCCGCGTTTTGATTGTAGCGCTCAATCAATCGCGCCTGAACCAAATGAATCTTATCTTGGGGAACACCATAGGGCCTGTGAAAATAAGGCTGATCCTGCGCCTTTCTGATTCTTACTTCTTCAAATTGAAGATCAAACGCGATATCCTCAACCACATTTATTGCGGCGAGTGGCCAGTTTTTTAAGGCGTAATAGCCGAAATTCCGAGGCAAATGTTCTTGATCTGCCCCCTGAATCATCCTAATCCATAATGATTTATCCCATGGAAGAACTCCTATCCCAATTATTTCTTCATATTTTCCTTCCTCTCTGGCACTTGGTGTTCCCAGAACCAGTCGATGCCACTCACCGTACGTAATTTTGTTCCATACCATTATTTGATCAAGCCCTTCGCTTAGGAAAAACAGGTTCATGTCCTTGTGGAATGCAGATCTGTATGGCTCAAGATAAGGAGTAATGTTGGTTGGAGAATGGATGTTAAGGAAATAAGGGGTGGTCACAACATCATCGAGAGAATCGCTACTAAGCCTTTGCATATCCTTAGGAATGGGTACTTATTTTTATTTCTAATTGATATTCTGGCTTGGATACTGGCTCGCATACCACGCATCGATCATCTTAAGCGTTGTGTCAAATAGGGCTAGTAATTTTGGCGAACGCTTAAAATTCTTATCATAGTGTAGGTCATCAAACTCAGATGCCAAATGCTCTTTAATGCGATCGTTCACCCCCAGGATTCCATTTATTTGAAGTAGCAATAGTCCCCAGTCTCTGTTGTTAGGAGAATATGCTACTAATGCATGTCCACTATCGATGATGCCTGCAATGCCAACTTCATACCTGCTTCTTAGGAAACCAAAGTTTACGCGGGCATCAAATGGATTTAGGATCGGAAGACCAAGGTGTATTCGCTCACTATCTCCTTCATAAGGGTTTTTGCAGCGACTCGCGAGCGTTCCGGCATACAGTTCATAGCTCTGCCCCTTAAGTATCTGAAATTGATCGACGCTTCGAAAGCCGCGATCACCTTTGTAGATAGGTGAAGTATCCTCTGCCTCGCAATGCTCGTAACGAAGCTGCTTTGTAAGCATGTGCTCAAGCCTTGCTATTGGAGATAATGGAAAGTAGAGCGAAGGAGGAAGCATTGAATTGGAGCTTTGGTTGTACTGTCTTGCAAGCTGTTCTGGATAGGTTGAATGTAAGCTCATCATTACCCTTTAGATTGAGATGCTATGCTTTTCTCGAAACTGCCCATAGGAGTTTACTGCAAGCATGACCATATCAGAAAGTACTTGGAAGCTTGCCGTTCCTGGGTCTGCTTGGGCTTTGGATAATATTTTTTTCATGATGGTTTCGATCTCTTCATGCGTTTTCGGATAGGGATAATGAGCGAATGATGAGTTTGTGTTTGGGGCATACCAACTATTTGCGAAATGAACACGGCCCCTAACGTAGAGTGCGCTTACTGCCCCATTTGCCAAGAGAGCAGCAAGGGCAAATTCATTACTAACATGGGCCAGAGCATCTTTGTTGGGTCCTGAGACGCTCTCCACCTTCCCCATATACGCTAAAACCACTGCATCCATATTCTGCGAGCTTTTCGCATTGATATAGAGAGTTGTATGTCCAGAACGCAGTTTCATACCATGATACTGCGCATCCCCGGGCTTACGAAGCGTGCGCAACCCAAGGGCTGCCGCTTCCCGATCTTCATTGGCTGGTATTTTCCTCTCATAACCCTTGCTCATAAACAGCTCGTGCTCGATTGAACCTAGAAGTTTGGCGGGCATGAAACTCTTTCCTTCAAAGGCCCCGTACTGGTCCATTTGTTCATTTACGACGCTAAGCAGTTGCCCTATCATGGAAAAAGGAGGATGGTGCTCCATTTTTAAACCCTACTATTTTGCTACTCTTAAGTACTAACAAAATAGAAAGATTTATATACTAGTAATCCCAGTTTATTGAGTATTTAGGGGTGGTAACATGAAACAGCAATCGATCAAGATCATTAAGCACATGCAGTATCCAAGTGGTCTTTTTGCGGCCTCAAAGATGACTGTAAAGACCGGCTATAACCTGGCATGGATTCGAGACAATGTCTATACGGCAATTGGGCTTGAAGCCATGGACAAGAAACTTGATGTGCAAAAGACCTTCTGGGCGCTTCTAGACGTCCTTTTAAAGCACGAATACAAGATAGACTGGGCTATAAAGCAAAAGCCTGAGCACAGGTACCAGTACATCCATGCGCGATACGACCCAATAACCTTTGAGGAGATCTGGGACGACTGGGGAAACAAGCAAAATGACGCTATTGGCGCAATCCTTTTCAAAGTAGCTGATCTTGAAGAGAAGGGAATAAAGATCATACGAAACGACGTTGATAGAAGAGTCCTGCAAAAACTGGTGTACTATCTTGAATCGATAGAATACTGGCATGACAAGGATTCGGGCATGTGGGAAGAGAATGAGGAAGTCCATGCATCTTCAGTTGGGGCATGCGTTGCCGGCCTTCAAAAGATCCAATCTATTGTTCACGTTCCAAAGGATCTGATACAAAAAGGAAAGGATACTCTGAACAAACTCTTGCCTAGGGAATCTGAGACCAAAGAAACCGATCTTGCTTTGCTTTCCTTGATCTATCCATACAATGTAGTCACTAAGAAACAACGTGACGCAATCCTAAAGAACTTAGAAGAGAAACTGGTCAAGGAAAAAGGAGTCATGCGCTATCTTGGCGACCAATACTACAACAAAGGCGGAGAGGCGCAATGGACTAAGGGGTTTCCCTGGCTTGCGATAATCTATAGATCGCTTGGAGAAATGAACAAATACCGATACTACATGATAAAGACCCAAGAAGTTTTGACCAAAGACTACGAATTGCCTGAACTGTATTTTGCCGATGGGTCAGGGCATAACGATAACACTCCAT
>CAZFPU010000040.1:4089-13444 GCA_964521145.1 uncultured Methanosarcinales archaeon
CCATTGGCGTGGAGCCAGGCGATGCTGTTAATAAGTTTGAAATGAAATGAAAGACCTACTGTTGATAGCAAATGAACTGGAATATCATCGTGCTGAGCGTATCGGCGCTTTTTTTGATTTGGCAATCAGATGGGCACCACATCCAAGAGAGGCCTACCAGGCGCTCGCAGAGAAGGATCACAATATCGGTGCCATAGTACTTGAGATAACCCCAGAATACGCTCCAAAAGATGCAATAAAGAGGTTGCAGGAGATGACCGACGTGCCATTATACCTTGCTGTTTCGACGGTGAATAGATCCAATGTGGACTATCTGCCTTTTGCAGAAAACGTGCTTCTTGTGTATATGCCCCTTTCAAAACGGGTGATAGGTGATATGGTCAAAAGACATTTTTCTTAATGTTTCTGTGGGTCTAATTTCCCGACCTTCAGGTCGCTCATTAAAAAATCATATACGTGCCATTGGGTAGTGGTTTGTCGCAATAGCCTAGACCCAATAACTAAGCACATTGAAGAGCAGCTCATATTGTATTTTTTTAATAATCGGGAAGCCCTTTCCCTTTAGGGTGGCGAGGGGGTCACTTTTTAGAGATCATCATCCCATCACCTATCTCAATAAGGATGCTCTTGTACTTTTCTTCGACGTACTTTCGATAACTTGCCGTTTTCTTTTCAACATTTATGGTTCCTTTCCCTATCGATACGATATTGTCAGCGACGATTATAGCCCCTTTTTGCAGGAAGGGTTCAACTAGTTTCAGATAATCAAGGTACTTGCTTTTCTCTCCATCTATAAAGAGAAAATCAACTTCCTTGTCCCATTTTTTTAGGACCACGATAAAATCCCCTTCGATAAGCTCAATGTTTCCTAATCTTGATTCTTCAAAATGCTTTCTTGCTAAAGCGACCTTTTTTTGATCGTTGTCAATAGTATATACAATCCCTTGGTTTTTTATTGCCGCGCTCGCAAGCCATATTGTCGAATATCCTGCGGAAGTTCCCAATTCCAAGATTGATTTTGATTGAGAGGACAAAGCGAGTGCGTGAAGCATCTGCGCGGTAGGTCTTGGTAATTGGGCAAAATGATTAGTTTTGTCCAGTTCCTCGATCTTTTCAAGCACATCGAGTATATGTTTGTCCATGGGAGAAGGTAGATCTGTCCTAATAAAAACCTAACGGCGGCGTTCGAAATTCTCGCTAGTGCTCGGGTTAGCATCTTCGAATTGTTTAGTTGTTCCTTCAATGAGGCTGCCTCCCCGGATGGGGCGACCCCCGGCAACGCCTTGATTTGTTATTATCAAGGACAATTCGACCTGATGATGCTAACCTCCATTTCAAACGCCGCCTAAAAACCTAACTAAACATTTTTAAACAAACATCATACGATAAAGACTATGAAAAAAATCGTCATTGTCGGTGCGGGGTTTGCTGGCATCATGGCGGCAAAACAGCTTACTGGTTTAGAAAACGTGCATTTGACAATCATTTCAGATCGCGACCATTTTCTTTTCACTCCACGGCTTACTGAGCTGCTCAACGAATCGGTCGATGAGAAGATCGTTGTCAAGAAGCTTTCAGAGATTTTTGAAGGGAAAGGTTTGCTTTTGCAGGAAAAAGCGATTTCAGTGGATCTTAAGAAAAAGAAATTGAAGACTGAGAAGCGGGAGGTCGATTACGATTATCTAATTCTTGCTCCCGGGTCAGTTACCAATTACTTTGGCAATGAAAGGCTTAGACAGAATACTATCGATTACAAAGACTATGCGGCGATGGTTCGAATCAAGCATAAGATGCGAGAAGTGATAAAACAGGCTTCAGAGCAAAACAAACAGATGCATTTTGTGGTTGTAGGCGGGGGATTTACGGGTGTTGAGCTTATTTGCAGCCTGCGCGAAGCGGTACTTAGGGAGATGGCAAAATACAGCATGGCCAAAGAGAGCGCGAAGTTTATTCTCGTGCAAGGAGGACAGACAATCATGCCCGCTTTGGAAGAAAAGCCAAGAGCAGTAGTTGAGCAATATCTTAAGAATCACGGGATCGAGGTTAGGACCAATACTGTTGTTGAAGATATTACTGGAACTACCCTTACCACAAAAAATAATGAAAAGCTAGAAGGAGATCTTATTGCCTGGACAGCTGGCATCGTCGCTTCGAATATCGAGTTTAGCGAAACCATCTCCAAGGAAAGGGGAAATTGCATTCCGGTCACTCCAACAGGGCAGATGGCATTGCATGATGATGTGTATGTGATAGGCGATATTGGGCTTTGCAATGAGGATGGAAAGCTGCTTCCTCCGACGGCGCAGGTGGCGTTCCAGGAAGGAGTTCGCGTTGGAAAGAATCTTAGAAGCAGAATCCTTGGAAATGCGCAAAAACCATTCAAATATCGGCACTTGGGCACGCTGATCGTCTTAGGGCATGATTTTGGGATGCTCACGCGAGGCTCAATAACTTTGAAGGGAAAATTAGGCTGGTATTTCAGGGATCTTGCGTATCGATTCAGATTCTGGCAGCTTACCTGAGATGGACGTTCTAGACTATCTGAAAAAACACGATATTTCTTTTGTCGAGTATAGGCACAGTGCGGTTTTTACTGTCGAAGAGGCTAAGAATGATCCAATCCATACAAAGATCGAAGGGATTCATTCAAAGAACTTATTTTTGAAAAATAGGAAATCGACAAGATTCTTTCTGGTCGTGATGCCCGCCAACAAACCTTTTCATATTTCTGAATTCGAAAATATCGTTAACGATAAAATTAAGTTTGGGAATGAACAAAATTTGAAAGAGCTGTTAGGCGTTAGTGCCGGTGCTGTTTCTCCATTTGGACTACTCAATGATACAGAACATATCGTCGAATTATTTATTGATGAAGAGATCTGGAATGCTAAGATTGTTAGTTTTCATCCTAATGATAATTCTAAGACTTTGGAGTTGCAAGGAAAGGATTTTCAGACGTACGTTGACTCTCTGAAGAACCCATTACGAGTGCTAAAAGTCTGATTATGGAAGAAAGCCCGATCTCATGTTTGCTTTTTGTGCCGCTTCATAGAATTTTTCGGCAAAGGATTTTATCATCAACGGTGTCATGAACCGATCTTTCATCTTAAGGACATCGCACGCTTTTTGGTACATCTGGTAATAGGTTATGGCACTCGAGGCCTCTATCTTTGCAAGGGTTGTTTGCATTGTAGTGCTCGATGGCCGAAATAAAAACAAAGTGCTATTTTTATGGACGAAATCAGTAACCTGTTCTGCTGTAACCGGCATGATGTTATTGTCCACAAGAGCTTTTTTTATGTATAGGGTATTGCCCTGTTGCATTGCTCTTGCCAGCAACCACTCGGGCGTGCTTGCGGCAGCTGGTTGGGTTAGCAAAGGGGCACCAATCAATTGATGAAACATAGGGAATCTATTGCCTAGCTTTTGCATATTCTCGGCAGTCAATATTATAGCGTCTTGCGATCTCTGATGAAAATCTGACAGTAGTATGCACATGTTCATGCCATGGCTTACGGAATAGGTCAGTTTTTGGATAGAGATGAATTCCCTACGTATCATCGAGCGATCATCGTGCCTTGCACCAAGATTCGAAATCAGAAAATTCGTCCTATCAATTAAATCTCGTTTTAGATCCAGAGGAATAGGGGTCATGGAAGAGAAATCACTTTTGCCTTTGACAATAAACTCCCTTAGTTGTGTTGGTGCTTCGGTCCTGCAATGATCTATGAACTCCATAAGCGAAATCAACTCCGACCCCAGATTAAGTGACCTATGATTTTCATAGAAGCGAGATTCCTGCATCAATTCGATGAAGAGCATACTGATTTTGTTCATTCTATCGATATTCTTCCTATCAATTGCATGTTGCAATTCATGTGCAAAGGTATTGTAGAGAGAAACAGAACCATAAGGGACAGAATCCTGCAGTAAATTATAAAAAAAGATATACAAGGGGTCTGAAGCAAATTGGGTTTTCGGTGTAATAACAGGATTGGCATGCAATAGGCTTCCTCGGAACCAGCCAAGTGCCTGCTGCGAAATTTCGTCATGGAAAGTTTCAGTAACCAGGGAATACACAATCAAAGCGCTAAGATCCAAAACCAACAAATAGTGGTCAAGAGTGGTTTCACCCCTGCAATATGCGATGTGTCCTGTATTATCCATGACCTTTAATTGGATGCGTACCGATCTGGTTTGAATGAGATCCTTGTTTTTTGTGATTAGGGTCACAAAAAGCTCCTTGAGTTGATTAAGCCAAAACGCTCCTAACTCTTGCAAGGACATTTCTCTAAATTGATGCAATTTTCTGTGCATAAGCATCCGCAGTTTGATCACGTAAGGGTTCGTAGCATGCACATCTATCGAGTCGACAAGATCTAAAATGCGTGAAAATAGATTTTCTATGCGTTGTTGCATTCCGCGATTGGTCAAATGATTGTCAAAGAAGATGTCTAAATATACTGCTGAGCCATCCACTGTGAATGTGTGCCGGATTTTTGGTTTTCTGATGCTCAGAAGCCCAAGCTTTAGTCTGATAGGTGCGCTAACCCGTACCGTCAATTTATGCTTTAGGATCGCCAAATCATTTGCGCGCGATTGGGCTCTATCTAGTATCCTAAGAATTCTTGCCTTTACCAAATCGATCGCATGAGGATCCGCTTTTTTTTCAATCTCTTCGAGAAATTCGACCAGATAGCCGACTAATCCGTTTGGTCCAATACCTGGGGTATTTTTTCTTCTCTGTCTTCTTATCAAAGTGTCTGCTGTATCCAATGAAGCGAGAGCCTGCGATATTTTGTGACCAATAGGTTTTTTTTGGATAATTAACTGCTCACAGGGGAGTGCGGATTCCCATGCCTCAGTAAGAGCTGCATAAATAGCGCCATTGACCTCTTGTAAATTCTTTTGCAACCTCTCACGTTCTGAAGAGATGACTAGGTAGGTCCTAAGATCGGAAACTAGTTTTTCATCAAGCGCAAGATTTTCCTGATACGCCTTTATGTATTCAGAAACAAGGCCCTTAAGCGTCTTCGCGTCTCTGCTATCCATTTCTCATCTTATCCAAGAATTGGCTTAAATTAGTTTCGAATCTATAGCTCCGTTCATAAATCAGAAAAACCTTTAAAAACTCCATTCACTTAGCTAAGGATATGGCAATACAGCACACAACGCAAGGCCCAGGACAAGTGCTAAGGCTTCCAAGTCTCACTTCAAAAGGGACTTTGATGACCGTAAGCGGCCTTGCTGCAGGATTAGCTCTTGTCGGACTCGCAAAACTAGTTGAATCTCAGTATGTAGCTCATCAGATCGAAAGCGCACAAAACACGTATATGGTAGTGCATGAATCCTTATCTCCAAAACAGAATGCCGATTTTCAAAGTTATATGGCTTCCATGCAAAATGTAACAAATGGCAACTGGCCTGGCGTTGTAACCTATAACGGTCTTATGGGGAACTACCAAACGCCATTATTTTTGGATGATAAAGTCAAAGAATAATCCCAATTCGGCAGCGTTCAAAATCTCGCTATCGCTCGGGTTAGCGGGCTTCTCGCATTCAGCGTATCTACGCTGGCAAAAAGGGGCACTCGCTTCGCTCGACCCCTAGTCACTATAAGTATGCGAGGCCGTAGCGTATTGTTGAGAGAGCGGAGGCCTCGCACTAAATATTGCGAGAAGCGCGGAATGAATTTTGTCTTCTTATCATTAAACTATGCTCGACCCTAAGCCCGCTAACCTGCATTTTGAACGCTGCCTCTCAATTCTAAAAACATTTATATTGCAATGCGCATTGCTCTCTTATGTGAAAGCAACAACAACACTCAAAGGCATCGCGGCAATTGCTGTAGTTGGTGGAATTGCTGCAAATTTAGTTGATATGCACTACACCGGAAAACGATTTCTTGAATTAAGGGAGCAAAGACCGGAACTAAGGCAGGATCAGCGTTTCTGGAATCAGGAAGGCAGATTCATAGGTCGTTATGCATATGATGTTGATAGCTTGAAGTGGATGATTCCGTTTTATACGATTACTAAAAACAGGGCCTTTGATTCGTACGAAAAGCCTCTGGAATATAACTAATCCTGATAACCTTTTTAAAACACCATCCTTTATTCTTTCCGTATGCAATCAACAACGATGCAAAAAAAATCAGTACACTTCGAGCGCGCTATTTTCACTAGTTGGTATTGCTCACTAGGCGATTGCACGTATTGCTACATGTCAACCCAGAAGAGCCTAATTGATGATCCGCAAAAAGCAAAACGAAGGATGTCATCGATTCTTGCCGAAGCATTCATCGGAAAGAAGTTGGGGTGGAAGATCGGCGCATTATCGGCAGGTTATGGGAGCTATACTCAGGAATCGCTCTTGGAACTATGCAAAAATGTCGTTGAAGTGACCAAAGAAAAAGTATGGCTCAATGTCGGTGTTCTGCCAGAGCCAACCATACAACTTCTTGAACCGTATCTGGAGGGTATTTTTGGCGCTGTCGAAACCATTAATCCAGAGGTGCATAAACAAGTTGCGCCCAATAAGCCAATAGCTCCCATCGAAAGAATGTACAAGGTCTGCGATAAATATAATTTGAAAAAAGCCATGACATTCATTGTGGGGATGGGAGAATCAATTGACGATTTTGCGCTCTTAGAGGATTTTATCAAGAAACATAAGCTTGATAAGGTCATTTTTTATGCGCTTAATCCAATAAAAGGGACGGTGTTTGAAAAAAGCGCCGGACCATCCATCCATTATTATTTAGAATGGATGCAAAAAACAAGACAATCGTTTCCAGACATTGAGATCGTCGCTGGGCCCTGGGTTAGCCGAGTTGGGCACATACACGATATGCTCGCTGCAGGTGCAACATCATTCACTAAATTTCCGGCGATCAAATTATTCAATTCAGAACATGCCAAAAAGATCGAGCAGGAAATAAAAAAAGCGGGATTTGAGTTCACCAGCACATTCACCAAGCTCTTTGAATTTGATAAGGAGGAAATACTCGCTCTGGATCTTGAGGAGTCATTAAAAGTGGAATTAGTTGAGCATGTCTTTAGATATTGGCAGAAGATGAAAAACCCAAAGACAAAAAACACGCTTATTGAAGTCGAAGAATTCTAAATAAAATTCAAATAAAAAATCAAGGAGGGAGCGCGCAGCCGCTCTTGGTCGCCAATTGATCTAGGGTCATGAATCCATTCTGCTTTTCATTGCCTTTGAACTGCCAGACGGGATAGCTTTGGATATTCTCATCCTTGCAGATCTGTGTTTGTTTCCTATCGGGTGTTGAGCATTCAACATAGGGCAGGTACATGGCTGACTTGCCAAAGAGCTTCTTTTGCTCCTCACAATGCCCGCACCAGAACGCGCCATACATGAGAACTTCACTATCGCTTAGGCATGTTACGAATTGATCATATTTCCCAGGCTTTGAGAATCCGATGTAGGCAGCAACTCCAAGACCTAGAACTATGCCTGCAACCAAAATGATGACAATCATGTTTTTCATTTACGCATCACATCCCCCCTCTGTTGTGCATCCTGACTCATTGCCAGGCATTCCCCTTTCAGGACATTTTCCTGATTGGATGCAGGCCTTGTCAGTTACCTTGCTTATCTGCTCTTGAATCGAAGCAATATCTGGCTTTGTGAATGTGATGAGTATGCGATCCAGGTCTTTAAAAATGTATCTTTCAAAGAGTTTATTCTCTCTTCCATTGACATACATCCTAACTTGGGACTCTTCATTATTGCAATAGGCTGTCTTGTTATCAAGTATAAAGCACTCGCTTGAAAGATTCATGCTGATGCTCTCAAAAAACAGTCCTAACGATCCATCGCTTATGTGCTGATGCAAGATGTCCCCATCATCTTCGTGCAGGTGCATGAAAGGGCTCTTTGCATTGTTTTTTGGAGACATGTATTTTGTTTGATTTAAATTGTAAGGCTCGTTGTTTAGGACTATCTTGATGTCCGCGTGATTGTGCACATCGTTTAGGAGCGGGACTTGCTGTGAATGCAACAAGAGGATTATGAGTAAGAGAATCCCAATGCCAAATGCAATTCCCATAATCTCTATTAGTTTCATGATCTAAAGAAAATGGGTTTGTTTTTTAAAGGTAGTGGTGAAAAGAAAGACATTTGCGCTTGGGGGATACCTATTTTGGTTGGCAACCTGGCGCACAATTTCGACGATACTCTTTTAAATTTTAAATGTATTCTTTAGTGTAATGGCAAAACTGAAGGCACTGCATTTTTCATATGAACCTTTGGAAATAAATAGCAAAGGCACCATAGATGAAGCAATGCACCTGCAATATCTGAGGCAGTCAGTATGGCCTGGACAGCTTGAACTGATGGTTTTAGGCCCGCTCACTCAGGCTTTTAAAAAAGCGGGCGAAGGTTCATATCCTATTGGGGAAAAGGCAATCACTGTTTCGCAGCGCTCAGGACCATCAACAAAATGGGCTGAGGTCTATGGGAAGCTGAGGACATTCCTTGATATCCGTTCAGATGATAAGGATGTCATAAAGAAAAAGGAATTAAAATTAGTGGATGGGTTTGGATACTGTATTTCGACAAAAAGGCTGCTTAGTGAAATTACCAATGGCGCAAAAGAGTTCACTTCGAATTCTTCATCATATACAGTCACCTGGCCTCGCGCAAAAAAAAGCGAAGAGTCTCTGCATGATCTTGTGGTGGATCTGGGGATCAACTACTCAAAGATCAATCCTGATTCGCTTTTAGCTGGATTGGGTGTAAAGCGTTTCATTGATGGACTCAAAAAAGGAGTCCTTGATGTGTATGAGGACGCAAATAAAGCATGGTTTGAAAAGGAAACCAGCTACCATAAGGATAATCTTCCTCCAAAAGACATCAGTCCTATACGGGCTGCAAGAGATGCTGGCAATCAGAACTATATCATTGTCACGCTTAGCCGGGAAGACAAGAGCGACTATAAAAAAATCATTTCTACTCTGGAAGCTGAGCTTAAAGCGATCGAATCGGGCGAGCGAGGAGAGTTATGGCGCTTGTATAGGCCAGCTGATGATGGATTTGTCAATCTTGGCAAGGTCACTGCGCGTTTGGATACGCTTTATAATCAGCATTTGAGTTCGAATGCGCGCTATACGTTTGCGCCTTGACTTTCTTTGGGGTTAGAAATGAATTGGCGCTGTCTTTTTTGATATTTCCCCTGGTTTAATTCCCCGACCTTTAGGTCGTTCAATAAAAAACATACACAGCTCATTGGGTGGTAGTTTGTCGCAATGGTCTGAACTCAATAACTAACATTGAAGAGCAGCTCATGTAGTACTTTTTTAAGTGTCGGAATTCCACCATCTCTTAGGGT
>CAZFPU010000041.1:0-13358 GCA_964521145.1 uncultured Methanosarcinales archaeon
GGATAAAATCGGTGCGAATCTCTTCAAGGGTTTTTAGGCACAGATCAACAAACTCCTTTCGCTGCATCTTGCTGCCCTTCACATTCTTCATCTTCTCGATCATGCGCTCAGTAGCAAGGCCATTGTCATCAGTACCAAATGGATAGAAGACGTTTTCTCCTTTCATGCGATGATATCGTGCTATGAAATCCTGCTGAGAATAGGAAAATGAGTGCCCAAGGTGCATCTTGCCAGAAACAGTGGGAGGAGGCGTATCTATAGAATATATCCTATTCTTGCTTTTTGGATCAAACGCGTAGATCTTCTCTTCTTCCCAGTATTTGAGCCACTTCTCTTCAGCCTCAGAAGGCTTGTATTGGTCGGGCATCTGCATTGTGCAAAAAAACCAAGAATTGTTTTTAAAGGTTTGGGGCTATTGATACTTCCCTGAAAATCTTTTTTGGGGTAGGGCCACAATAGATGAGAAAGTACTAATGTCATGAAAATCAGCTGATTTTCAGGATGCCAAAAACCACTTGGTCTTTGAGCGGGATAAAAACCAGTGGGCTATTCGCATTCATTGACGCAAAAACAAAAAAGAGTGCGAAAAACATTTCCATGGGAGCCGAACTATTGATATGAGCCCAACTGCTGTCTTAGGTTCCTCAGAGTATTTTCAGCAGAGGGGCTAGAGATCCCATCAACGACAGCCCTTGCATGGATATTGAAGAGAGTATTATTTACCCTATCTACGTCAGCCTTCCTCTGGGCGCGCGGGTTCATGAACCTGACTAGCTCTGATTCTGTAAAGGGGTCTGTGTTTTCGGCAATGCCAATGATATTAGGATATGGTTTAAAGTACATTGCCGAATATTTGGTGGCAAGCGACTTAGACCAGGCCTTGGGCAATGTCTCTTTCTCTGAGACGGTTAGAGGCATTGATCTTGCTCCTTCGATATGAGGGATTGGTTGCGTCACGGAATCGCGATTGTACACCCCAAAGACAACATCGCATTTGTGCCCGTTTACGTAGAGATCGGGAGCGTAGAATAAGTAGGGCCTTATCTGCTCATCACCTTTTGATTGAAACAAGGTCTGGATCACGTCTTCTAAGACAAGGAAGCGGATATTCATAGCACTTCCAATTTCCTTGAACGCGTGAGAGCGAGGGGAATAGATATCAATATGCACGTGTTCATTTGACTTGAATTCCTCAACTTTATCCACAAGCGCCCTATCCTTGGATGCAACTGAAACCTTTCTTGTGTTATATGAAAGCCCAACGACGGTGTTTAGGATGTCAAAATCAGTGAAGCTAAGCGCGATCGCCTTCTGATCAGCAAGCAGATCTTCTTTTACAAAGACATTCTTGACCCCAGAAGAGAGGTAGTTGAAGCCAAGCAGTTTTGTGATGTCATCGAAAGTTGCAAGAGGCATGCCCCGTCTGAATGTTTTTTGAGATACGTGGTCCTCATATTCTTTTTTTACGGTAGCAGGAATTATCGCAACAGTGCCTTCCTTTGATAGCGCATGATAGGCCATAAGCGCCCAAGGACGAAGCCTTCCTAATGATATCAGAAAAGAAGTGTCGAGAACAATAGGATGCACATCAGCGACCCTTACATCAAGAGAGGCATATGCATCAGATCTGTTTGGCTGTAATTGTATGTGTTTGTCCATTACGCTTCCAAACTATCACTTTATGCTGGAGTATTAGTATCATGATTTTAAATCTTTCCTAAAAATGCAACGTTCAAAAGTGAAGATTAGTGGACGTGAGGTCGAGCGTATTAACACCAGTGACGAATTGAGAAGCAGATTTCCCAGAATTTTCAATCAAGGAAGCTTTTCTTCGTCAAGTCTTGGAAAGAGCACGCTCAGAAGGATCAGTTCTGGCTCTGAAAATGAATTTGGCTCAATACCATATTTCTTGATAAACTCACTAAAATCAGTGGTAAGCATGTCCTTGAGCATGGCGGCAGCTTGATGCCTATCCGGGTGCTTTAAAGAATATCCATCAATTATTCCGTAATGGTGCAAAATCTTTAGCTTGGTGTCATTTGAGGCTGGATAAAGGTTCGTCCCATTGGAAAATTGACCACTCCAAAGATAAATCTTTGATTTTTTGGCAGACCCATTTTGTTCATTTAAGTGTCTTCGTGCCTCTATTGCAAATTCAAATCCATCTGTTGTTGAATGGCCTGAGATATCCGAGACTATAGCATCGTATTTTTTATTGCTGTAGAGAATGTCGAGGGCATTTCTTGGGTGAGTTACTACGTCCAGCTTATATTGGGCAGCCTGTAGCATTTGCCGAGCGGAAGAACTGAGCCCGTCACTGTCAACTATAAGCGCTCGCAGTCCCATGACGAGCAGGCTAGGGGCGGGATATAAATAAGTTTCCGTAAGATTTAATACATACGATACTTCACTTTTCCTATGCTTCCTCTTATAATAAAATACCTGCCAAAGACAACCAAGGATATCCTCGGCCAGGATGAACAGATAGCAAAAACAAAGCAGTTTCTAAATACTTTCAAAGGTCAAAAGAAAAAAGCGCTGCTCCTCTATGGGCCTTCAGGCATTGGAAAAACAGCGAGCGCGTGCGCGCTTGCAAATGAACTCGATCTTGAGATAGTTGAAGTGAACGCCTCAGATACCAGAAACGCCGATCAGATACAGCAAGTCGTTGGAGCGGCAACAAAGCAGCAAAGCCTCTTCATGAAGCAGAAATTGATCCTTATTGATGAGATCGATGGCCTTTCAGGCATGAAGGATAGAGGCGGCATTGGAGAGATCGTTTCAATCATAGAAGAGACAAAATATCCAATAATCCTAACGGCAACCAATCCATGGGATAACAAATTCTCAAGCTTACGAAAAAAAACAGACATGGTCGAGTTCGATCCACTCGATAGCGCAACCATCTTTGAAATATTAAAAAAGATCTGCGACAAGGAAAAAATAAAGTATGAGGATGACGTGCTCAGAGGGCTTGCGAGGAGGGCTGGCAATGACGCTCGCGCTGCCATCAATGATCTGCAGACTTTGTCCATTGAGGCAAATTCCTTAACCAAAGACTCTCTTGAGGCGCTTGGCGAGAGAAATAAGATGGATACGATGCTCAATGCTCTTTGCAAAGTGTTCAAGACAACGGATCCAAAAGTAGCTATTTCGGCCTTTGATATGGTTGAAGAGGATACCGATGAGCAATTCTTGTGGCTTGATGAAAATCTGCCGCATGAATATACCAAACCAGAAGATCTTGCGAGAGCCTATGATAGGCTAAGTAAAGCCGATGTTTTTCGAAGAAGGATAAGAAGGTGGCAGCATTGGCGCTTCCTCATCTATATCAACGCGCTCATAACGGCAGGAATTGCAACCGCAAAGACAGAGAAGTACAAGGTCAATTTCCAATACAAGCCAACGGGGCGCATTCTCAAAATCTGGTGGGCAAACCAAAAAAATATGAAAAAGAAGGCAATCGCAGAAAAATTGGCGCAAAAAACTCATACCTCTAAAAAATCAGCAATACAATCAATGCCTTATTTTCGGGAAGCGTGCAGAAACAACAAGGATTTTGCGAGCAATTTTGCCAAGGAGCTTGATCTGAATTCCGAGGAAGTCGAATGGCTGCGAAAATTGTAGGATATTCTGGCAAGAGTTTGGTTGAGAAGTTAGGGATTAAAGAGGGTTATGCGCTTTCTACTATTAACGCTCCATTAGATTACGATAAAACATTGGGAAAGCTACCAAAAAATACTGTAAATGCAATAAAAGCGAATACCAATGCCGACTTTACCCATTATTTTACAAGATCAAGGAAAGAATTTGAAAAAGAAATCGTGTTATTGAAAAGAAAAATGAAGCAGGATGGCATGCTCTGGGTTTCCTGGCCAAAGACGGTTTCTGGCGTGCAAACTGATCTGAATGAAAATGTGATTCGCGATATTGCCCTGCAGCATGGACTTGTCGATATCAAAGTGTGCGCCATTGATGAGATCTGGAGCGGGCTGAAATTGGTTATTAGGAAAGAAAATAGGAAATAGTCCTTTCGATCATTTTTTATTCGTGTTTTGGTTTTAGTAATCCTGCATTGGTCTCAAAAAAAGTACTAAAAAAATGGATAGCAAAAATAGATGCGCATGGTGCGGAACTGACCCAGTATACGTCAGATACCATGATGAAGAATGGGGAACACCGGTGCATGACGATAAAGTTCTTTTTGAATTCCTGATTCTTGAAGGCGCCCAAGCAGGGTTATCGTGGATAACTATCCTTAGGAAAAGAGAGAACTACAGAAAAGCATTTGAGAGTTTTGATTACAGAAAAATCGCAAAGTATGATAATGTAAAGGTCCAATCTTTACTGCAAAATGAGGGCATCGTAAGGAACAGGCTGAAGATAAATGCGACAATTCTGAATGCGCAAAAATTCATGGAAGTACAGAGGGAATTTGGTTCCTTTGATAAGTACATCTGGTCATATGTTGGCAATAAACAGCTAAAAAATAATCCGAACACAATAAAAGATATCAAAGCATCAACTGAAATCTCAGATGCGATCAGCAAAGACCTAAAGAGTAGGGGCTTGAAGTTTGTTGGATCCACAATAATCTACGCGTTCATGCAGGCGGTTGGCATGGTTGATGATCACGTAGTGGATTGCTTTAGAGCCGCAAAAAGATAAGGCAATACGATCTCTTCATCTTTAATATTTAATTTGGATTAGAGAATTGGTAAAGATAAAAAAAATGATTACTTATGCTTCTCTTTTTTCTCTTTGTGCATGTCAAAATGCGAGACGAAATTTGCCAAGGCAATTAAAATGATCCCAATTGCGAGGTAGAGTATACTCAGTGGCGTTGTAAATTTCATCATGACCACACTTTTGAAGAAATAAACCATCAGGATTATGATAATCACTTTGGTAAGGACTGCCTTCAGTTCCTCAAGGGAATGGAATGTGAGCCATTTCGGATAGACGCTCTTGTCAGTATCAATGAAATCTATCTTGCTGATAAAGAGCTCATAAATTCCCAAAGCAATGATTATGAGGATTATCCCGAGTAAAAATTCATCAATTGACGAAATGAGATATACAACCACAGCGTTCGTTTCTAGCTTGTGAGTCTGCCATGAATGAGAAATTTCTGAGAATGCCTCGATCGTGCTATGCACGCCAAGATAAAATGCGGCAATCGATGAGATGAGCAGCGCAAAGACGACAATTATTATTATGAAGCGAAAACTCCACAGTCCCTTTTCAAATTGTTGCTCAAATTTTGAAGGCATGGAATTCTTGTATTAATTGCTATTTAAAAGGTTTTTGATTGCTGAATTTATGGAAATGAACCAATAGGCCTCGTAAGGCATGCTAATCATCGAGGGCCTATGCTAACCCGAGGGAGCGCCTTTGGGTCGGTAGCCTTTGCTTCTTCAGTGTACATTCCGCCACGAAATAAGCTGCCAAAAAAACCCCTAAACACATAATTCACTGGCTGATTGTCGAAATTAATCTTTAGGTTGCTAACCGCGCTTCCATCAAAGGCATAGTCATCAAATGCAACGTCTTGTCCCTTGTAATATCGCACTTGCCCATTGGGGCCATTATCAACCCAAGCATTGCCATTCTCAATTGAGATCGCAAGATAGTGATTGCCATCTTGCTTTTCAAATTTTGCACTTGCGGATTCGGAAGTTATTGAAAATGAGAGATCGTAGTCTAGCAGACCAAAAGAAGTATAGCCAGAACACTTCTAAAGTGGGCCTCAAACCTAGACTCATAGGATATCTCCCTAACTTTGGTTATCGCGTCTTTTGAGGTCTCCCCTGCCAAGGTTTCAGAAAAAGAGGTATGCATTCGAATTCCGTTTTCGACTGGAATACCATTGATGGATCCTTTTTCCATGCTCACCAGCATGATACCCTCCCGACCCCTCTCCAGGATCAACCCTTTATCCGATTTGATGTTCATGATACTCATTCCATCGATAATCCCAAATGTGCCACCTTGTACATTAAGTCGGCGCAGCTCGACATTCCCCTTCACCGCTACAACAGTAGTCCCAATTTTATGCTCTCCTTGTTTAAGGAGCACTTTCCCATGGTCTCCATCAGGAATTTTGTCTCCTGGTTCGATAACCTTCGCAGGCTCGTCTTGCGCAATGATTCCAACTGAGAACAAAATAACTAGAATTGAACTAATAATCGAGATTGCATGCAATTTTTTCATGTAAATGCCTCCTCCACGCTATTATTGAGGCATCTGGACACAATTCCCAAACGCTCTTCATTGTCCAAATAATCCGGAATGGAAGTGCACGATACTTCATCGAGGGCATAGGCAAATATGAACAAATAAGGCGTGCCATCTATTGCAGTGTGCTTATCAGTTATGGTTATGACCTGCTCATGATTTTCGCTCACTCCAATATCCACAAACACATCATGCATGGTGGCAAGATCATAGATGCAGCTGATGCAGGTAGATGCCTTATTGAGCTTGTTTTGACTTATTTGCCTGGCTATTTCAAGGATTGACTTTAAACGCGCATTCTCTATAGTTACAGAAAATGCGGATAACGTGTATTTCTGGGAGCCTTTTTGTATTGATAAAGGGTATTCAAGTTTCACCGTAATTGAATTTTCATTGATAGATGGATCAAGAGATATCGGTCCGGGAGTTATTTCGAAACCTTCTTCCTTAAGAACGCTAAAATCATCAAGGCATTTTAACAAGCGCACGTGGATATACTTTGAAAACTCGTTTTCCACGTCATCTTGCGTTGGGATGAAACTGTCGTTCTTCACGATCCAAAAAGGTATGGACTCTATCGATCCCATGGGCATCTCAAAATAACCGCCATGCCTTCCAAGGTCGATTGCTGCATTCTTCGAAGCAGAAATCAGGCACTCATCCACATAATTTTGGACAGATAGATCAAGATTTGAAGGCTGCTCTAAACCAGGCCCTTTGTCCAAAAATCTTGGAAGGAGCACAACTGCCAATAGAAGGATGAGACAGATAAAGAGAAAATAAGAAACCTGAGCATTTGTGGATTTGAAGATAGGATAAACACCGTCTTATTCCTTTGGATGATTGTATATAAACTTTTGGGATGGATTTGTGCACAAACATTTATAAGAATACTTCAGATTCAGACAAGCATGTCAATCACAATAGAAGACATCGCAACATTCTGCAAAAGCAAGGGTTTTGTCTATCAGAGCTCTGAGATCTATGGGGGATTCTCCGGATTTTGGGATTTTGGGCCTCTGGGATCTGAACTATTCAATAATCTCAAGGCGCATTGGTGGAAGCATTTTGTCCATACTAAAGAGAACATGATGGGAATAGACGCAAGCATCATTTCTCATCCAAGAGTTTGGAAGGCATCTGGCCATCTTGATAATTT
Source organism: uncultured Methanosarcinales archaeon (assembly GCA_964521145.1). Taxonomy (GTDB): domain Archaea; phylum Nanobdellota; class Nanobdellia; order Woesearchaeales; family GW2011-AR4; genus BS150m-G66. The sequence continues at coordinate 7,397 of CAZFPU010000041.1, forward strand.
TGGCGATCTTGTTTTAACTTGCTCAAAATGCAATAACAGGCTACGAGCCGATCATTTCATTGAGGATACATTAAAGCTCAATGTTGAAGGGATGAAAGCCACTGAAATAAACGAGCTCATAGAAAAGAACAAGCTTAGCTGCCCAAAATGCAAAGGAGCGTTCAAGGAGCTCAAGAATTTCAATCTGCTTTTCAAGACAAATGTGGGAGCCGAAGAAGGCAAGGGCCAGGAAGCATATCTTCGAGGAGAGACAGCGCAGGGCATGTTCACTGATTTCAAGCTTATTGCAGACACCGCGAGAGCAAAGATACCATTTGGCATTGCGCAGGTTGGAAAGTGCTTTCGAAATGAGATAGCCCCTAGGGATTTCATGTTTCGATCCAGAGAATTTACGATAGCAGAGTTTGAATTCTTCATACATCCAAAAGAGATGAAATGCGAGCTTTTGCAAGAAAAGCATCTTGATGTCCATTTGTTGCTGCTTGATTCAGAGACGCAGACGAGTGGCAAGAAGGATATGAAAGAGACAACTATCAAAAAAATAGTGGATTCCGAAAAACTCGATGAATGGCACGCGTACTGGCTCGCTGAGCAATTGATCTGGTTCAAAAGTATTGGCTTGAAAAAAGAGCATCTCAAAGTTAGGGAGCACACAAAAGCCGAGCTTTCTCATTACTCCTCAGCTACCTTTGATATCGACTACACATTTCCTTTTGGAAGCAAGGAGATCGCGGGTAACGCCAATAGAGGCCAGTATGACCTGACTCAGCATATGAATGAAAGCAAAGAAAAACTTGAATTATTTGACGAAGAGACTAAAGAAAAGGTGATCCCAAGAGTTATTGAGCCAACCTTTGGCATGGACAGGATTTTTTTAGCAACAATAACCGATGCGTACCATGACGACAAAGAGCGCGGCAATGTTGTACTCAAGATCGAAAAGAAATTGGCTCCGATCAAGGTGGGCATTTTTCCGCTGGTCAATAAGATAAAAAATGAAGGAAGGGAAGTGTTTGATCTGCTCAAAGAAGAGTTTGTCTGCCAATTCGATACTTCGGGAAGCATCGGAAGAAGGTATGCGCGCGCAGATGAGATCGGAGTTCCATATTGCATCACCTTTGATTTTGAATCATTAGAGGATAAGTCAGTTACTATCCGCAATAGGGATACGACCGAGCAGAGAAGAGTGAAGATTTCTGAGTTGAAAAGCACATTTAGGCAGCTTTTTGCCAATGAAATCGATTTTCACAAAATAGGCCAGAAGGTAGAAGAGCAGAAAAAAACGAAAGAATAGATTTCTAGGAAATATCAGTGAGGTTGGTGCGAAATACTCGCTTCGCTCGGGGTAGCATCTTCGAATTGTTTGCTTGTTTTCTCAATGAGGCTGCCTCCCCGTAAGGGACAACCCCCGGCGACGCCTTGATTTGTTATTATCGAAGACAATTCGACCTGATGATGCTACCCTTCTATTTCGCACCAACCTCCTGAACAATACTTTTAAAAATACCCAGATGCTTCTCATTTCATGCAAATAAAAGATCTACAGGCAAAACAAGGAAAAGTAGAGATCACTCTAGATATTGTCGATGTGAGCCCACCTCGCTCTTTTGAGAAATTCGGAAGGCAGGGAAAGGTTGCCAACGCTATCGCCAAGGATTCTTCTGGCGACATCAAGCTTACGCTTTGGAATGATGATATCGACAAGATAAAAGCAGGCGATAAGATCAAGATAACCGATGGCTATGTCTCTGAATGGCAGGGAGAATTGCAGCTAGGAACGGGAAAATACGGAAAGATTGAGGTCGTAGGGGCATCAGCCCAGGAAACAAAGGAAGAGACCAGCATGCCCGATGAGCAGGCTAACAAGAAGATGTACGAGCAGGAGAAGGCAAAGATCGATTCAAAAGAGAGCTCGTTAAATAAACCATACCAATCAAAACCAGCAGCCCCTCAAAAGAAGCTAGAGGAAATGGATGAAATTATCGAGGAAGAGCCCGTTATTGATGAGGAAGATGTTGCAGATGAATAGATTTACTAAGCTACTGGCAGTCCTTTAGCATAGCCAATGTACTTCTTTTCGCAATCAAAGTAGCTAGGTCCGAGTAGTTCAACTAATTCTTCATAATCAAGCGAGGGATTTTTTCGCAGTATTTTTGCTGCCTTCTTTCCCAGTACCGGACCAATGGGTTGCACAATCCTCTCAAAACCAGCGTTTTCTACCATTGCATACCCTGCTTGCCTATCCAGTTCTAGGGAGAAATTACTTCCATGCAATGGCAGCCCAAGCTCTACTTGCATTTTTGGAATTTTGTCTTCGAGCTTTCCAAGATAGAAACCTCCGCTTGCCTGAATATTGCCTGTAATGCGTTGGATTGAATAGATTTTTGCTTCTTCACATTTCTCCAAAATGGTCAAAAGGCGGCAATAGGTTAAATAATCTCCAGATTTCCGGTCCCCATAGCTCAAACAAAGATATCCTTTGGAAAATAATTTCCTCACCTGCACGGCTTCACTTGGCTTTAATTGTACTTCGAGAGGTGGAAAAGGAGACGTCCCATGTTGATTGGACAAGGTATATATTGCACTATCGTTTATGTTCAGCACAAGATCGTAGGCCTGGAATGGCAATCCTAGATCCTTCCTGAATCGAGCAACAATACTGCTAAGGGATTTAGTGTAATAGCCAGACATAGCATGGAATCTTGCATCGAATGTTTGTATAATGCCGTCTTTACCTATGTCGGAGAATTTATTTCGTAAAACACAAATGTAAGTTTTGACGCTGGTGAGGGCATCCCCTCCACGCTTGGTGAATCCAAAAAGAGTATCGAGTTCATCGCGAGAGCCATATCCTGTGGATAAAAGAAATGCAGCGATACGAGATTCTGTAATCTTTACTTTTTCGCTGCTGCCATCAACAATATTTTCCAAAAACCTCTTATTTTCTTTTTGGAAGACACGAACTCCCAGATCACTCCTGGTTGCATTTCCAGAAATGATTAAGTCATCAATTTCGCTCAGACTTCGAAACGGGGGCAGCTTGTTCTTAATTGGCATTTTCTAGTTTTTGTGAATAGTAATAAGGATTTTCTTTTATATATTTCCATTCTAATTAGAAGGTGGCAGTGTTATCCAGAGGACATCAAAACGCTTTTAAAGCGACGTCTGGGAATTTGAAATCATTTAGGACACGATTCAACTATAAATTATCATTTTCGTTTCTCACTGGACATGGACGCGTGAGCTATTTAAACTAAAATAATTTTGAATGGTTTCATGAAGTGAATAGTATAAAATGATTTCAAATCAGGTTTTATTGGACTATGAAGATATTTTGAATACGTATAAATCCAGAGAGCACGGAATTAAAGCATTATCAAAATATGTGCATTGGTTTCCAATAAAAGCTTCGCCAGAACTCGCAGGGATAATTGGAGATCTCATGGGCGATGGACATCTGCAAAAAGAGCCGAAATCAAGAATAGACTATACATCCAATTCAGTTCATGAATTAGAACGATTCAATGCTCAAATTTACGCTATTTTCTCGATACGCGGGAAAATTCGCGACTGCACCACCAATACCTATGGCACTAAAAATCTTGGTGTGAACAACAAACCGCTCGGAAGGGTGCTGCAACAGCTCCGAGTGCCAGCCGGCGCAAAGGTGTTCATTCCCTTCTCGATTCCAGCGTGGATTACAAAGGACAAAAATGCTTTTGCTGCGTTTGTCAGAAGGCTGTTTACCTGCGAAGGAAATGTTGATGTATATTCCAAATGCATAGACTTTAGAATGCACAAGTCTGTTGATTTGCTTGAAGACGGGATTTCATTTTTTGCTGACATTAAAAAACATTTAGAGGTGCATTTTGACATACACACGACAAATCCATTTCCTGGCGGCATAAGCACTCGTAAGGATGGAAGAATAACGAAGGGAATTCGAATAAAAATCAAAAGCAAGGATTCTTTGATCAAATTTAGCAAATATGTTGGATTTGACGATGAAAAGAAGCAAAAAAGGCTTGATGAAATTATAGAAAGCCTTTTAAATAAAAATAAAATTCAGCAGATTGTCTGAGCAACTTTAGGGATTCATGAAGCTAGCGCTTTTTGAACTAAAAACAGTAGCTCAGACTGGGAGAGCACATGCATGAAAAGTGCAGCTCAGTACGCTGAAGAAGTAGCTTCAGACTCTCGGTCACGTAGTTGTCGCTGGTTCAAATCCGGCCTGTCCCATTTCTTATTTTCTGGGATAGATACAGCTCCGAAACCGAACCATTTCTCGATAAAGGTTTATAAGCAAGCTTCCATTTTCGATGCAACTAAAGGGGTTGGTAAACATCAATCGAACACTTATTCTGGTTATAGTGGCTGTATGTCTAAGTAATATCGTAGCCGCATTTGATTACTCTGAGGAATACAATGAGCTAGGGGAGAGCATATCTGTGTATGGTTTAACCTTAGATGGCACCCCCTACAAGATTTTCAATTATGAAGATACTCGAATAATCTTTGATACTACTAAGTCAAAGCCGCTATTTGATGGGCAAATGGATGAGGGCATTGGTAAAACGATCTTTAAGCATGAATATTATCACAATAGGTATACCTCAGTCCCGAAAGATACGTTTGGAAAAATTTTGAATACTAACTTGGATCTTGATGTTTCTGTGCCATGCGAAATCATAAATTATGATAAGGTGCTTATTGATACGGCATTATCCAAATCAGAAGATTACATTGTTAAAAAATACATTCCTAAAAAATGTGTAGATGCTCCTCTGGATTGCAAAGAATTGGCAAATAATATCAAGAAGACTATTAATAGCTTAGCCAGCATTGATAAATACGCTACTCCTCAAATCACGTTGGCGGTTTATTGTAAGGGGGAATCAGCATTCATTATTCCTAATATTATGGCTCCTGCTAAAGAACTAGATGCCATCTTTGGTAATTTGCAGGCACGATCTTATTTGACTGGGCAACTGGAGAGTCTTGAGGAAACAAAGAATAATCTCAATCAAAAATTGATTTATAGCGTTAACAGTCCTATGGATTTTCTACGAGATGCATATTTTATAGCCAAGGAAACAGCAGGCGCTATCACTAAGGGGCAAGTGAAGGCTACCAATAAACTAAAGGAGTGGGGCAATAAAGTAGCGGATGCTCTTGAAACTGATGTCCATTTTGAACTCAAGGAAGAACCGAAATTATGGTCTGAAAAGCTAGAGCAGACCAGAGCTGAAATTAATGCTTATTTCTCAGATTCAGATAGGGCAAAATCAGTTATATCTTCCGATGAAGCCTACAAGAAATCAATAAAGAGACTTGAAAGCAAAAAAAATAGGAATATTCAACTCCAAGCGGAAGCTAGATTGAAAATTGGCAGCATTATTGGTTGGTATGCTGATTATGCTTACCTATTGATTTACGATTACAACACATCTTATATGGATAATGTAAAGTTTGCTCAGAATTCATTGAAACAAGCAGAACGTTTTGACTCTGAATATAAGTATAACTCTGGATTCGCTGAGTACACGAAATCATTGAGTTATATTTCTCAAGGAATTACAGAACGCACACTGTCGGATAATATTAAAAGAATCAACCTATTCAAAATAGTGCTTATTATTGGCGGTGCTGTCCTATTGTACAAAAAGTACTATCAAAAAAATGAAAAAAATTGATAGATTATTCATAACATACCCCGAATTGATAGCAATTAGGGACTGGATAAGAAAAACTTTGACTTCTAAAAGCCCACATCCAATCAAAAATGTCTATAAACGATATACTTTGAGGACACCAAAGCATTTGAATAAAGCGATACAATTCATTCAAGAAAAAGAACAGGACTTATCAAAAATCTGGTGGGCATACGCTTACGTCAACCATTATTACTGGGGGTCTGCTCTTTTTGAATATTTGGATAAATGCTTTTCTAAAATAAAAGATT